>JBBRJL010000139.1:0-6710 GCA_038219375.1 Chitinophagales bacterium
GTCATCTAGAAAAAACGAAAGTTCGCTATCTCCTGCAGTGACCGTAAACGAAATTTCTCCGTTTAATTCCCTGCAATCCGCAGGTCTAGTCAAAATGTTTGATAATATAATATCAGGTGTTGCGATAATTTCGATTAAAGTATCTATCAAGCACCCAAAACCGTCCTGAATGCTAATCTTATAAATACCAGCCTTTAGACTATCAATGGTAGTTTCAGTCGATTCCACATCATTAATAAAAAAACGATAATCACCGGCAGTAGCCATTTTTATTTCTATCTCACCCGTTGCATTTCTGCACAAATCTTTATTGATACCCAATGACGAAATGACCACGGGGATACTTGGACTAATATCAATAAAAGTAGTATCACGGCAGCCTTGATTATTTTCGACTATGATCATATGGTTTCCTGAAGACAGTCCATTGAAGGTATTTATTTGGGTATATGTGCCATTGTCGATCGAGTACATTAATTCGTTTCCTGAAGCAAAAATTTCCACCATGCCATTATTTTTCCCGCAGGTAGTATTTGCAAGTATAACATTATCTAGATTAGGGTACACAAGGTCGGGTATGTTCACATCTATTTCGGCTTTGCAACCATCAGCCGTTTTCAGATAGAAAAGATAGTCACCTGCGGGTAAGTTTTTGATTTCTTCAAAAGTAAAGAATGTAATATTATCTAGAGAATAGGTTAAGTCATAACTACCATTGCTGACAGGTGTAATTGATCCAAGAAAGGTATCACAATCTGGCGGGTCTACAATAAAAGCTACAGATTTTTCTATATCTACGCCTGTGAAGCAAAAGGAAAAATTGTCCATAGCAAACCCAAATCCACCAGATGCTTGTCGTGTACCTTCAAATTTAAGTGAATAAATAGTGCCTATACAACCCGGTATATTAAATCCAAAAACCGTAGCAATGCCATCTCCAGTTCCTACATCTCCCGCTTTTATCGTCTTCGTTAATATGGTATTGTCATCTTTGTCTCTTGCTGTTACCGTAAATACTTCATCAAAATCCATATCAAGTACTTCAGCAGAAACACTATCTACTGGATTTTCAAATCTTACGATTAATGGGATTGCTGTAAGGTTACTGACTAGGCCATCATCTGTGATAAAATATCGACCTACCTTCTGACTTGGTGCTGGCGTATCATTTCCAAATACACTGCTAAACGCAAAAGCCCTGATACCACCTACCTCAGCAAGTAGAGGGATAGTACCATTTTCAAGCTCGAAGGTAACGCCATACTCATCAAAGAATTGATTATTTATCGGTAGCCCTTCATACAAATTTATACTTCCTAAGGTCTCGAAATCAATAGTAAGACATTGGTTGCTTTGTTGAGCAGTCAATGTATAGCTTGATAAAAAAAGTAGAACGAGATAAGATTTCAATTTCACAATAATAAGTTTAACGTAAAGTTCAGTATTTTTTTTAATATGTGTCATATTTTAGTTAAATATTTTTTATTTTTTATTTTAATTAACAAAAAAGTAGTATTTTTACCGTGTGATTTTTTCAATTTAAACTTATATCAAGATGAAGACTAAATTTTTATGTTTATTTTTATTTTGCATAAACTTTTGTAGCAGTCAGGAAGGTATTTTACTTAATAGCGAAGAAGCTACTCGAGGATATAGTTTGTTCTCAACATTTAGCGCTACTTACTTAGTTGATAATTGTGGCAAAATTGTAAATACTTGGTTTGTTCAGAGTTCAGTGCGACATTGTAAGTTATTACCTGATGGCAACCTACTTTATATGTCAAATTCGAGTATTATTGAACGGAATTGGAATAATCAAGTGGTAAAGTCTATCCAATTGAATGAATTTGGGGTGAGATTAGAATATGAAGTCATAAAGTTGAAAAATGGAAATTACCTGTGCGTAGCGAGGGAAGAAGTATCTCTTCAAAAATTTAAAGAATATGGTTATGATATACCCTTTACTACACCTACACAAAGTGATGCTGTCATAGAAGTAGACGGCAATAGTGGGAAAGTAGTATGGAGGTGGAATCTTCTGGACCATGTGATTCAAGATAAGTTCCCTGCAAAAAAGGCCTATGGCGTACTAAAAGATCACCCCGGGAAAATTAATATTAATGCAATCGCTACTTTTGATTGGACTCATACAGAATCATTTATGATAAATGGTATGGATTATAATGAAGACTTAGATCAGATCGTACTTAGTGTCCGCAAGATTAGCGAAGTAGTTATTATTGATCATAGCACGACAACAGAACAAGCAAAAGGTAGTACAGGTGGTAAATATAATAAAGGTGGTGATTTGCTATACAGATATGGGAATCCCGCAAATTACGATAGAGCCCCTACCACTTCACGACAGTTATATTTTCAGCATAATCCCAATTGGATAAAACATGGCGAACACAAAGGAAAAATCATCCTATTTAACAATCTTTTGTCTAAAGAATCTCGCTCAACAGTTGAAATAATTGCTCCGCCGATAAGGCCCGACGGCTCGTATACACTTGAAGATAACAAACCCTACATGCCACTTACACCCACAGTGGAATATGGTAAAACCCAAGGTAAAGTCAGTATTTTCAGTAGTTATACATCAGGGGCTAAAGTCTTGCCCAATGGCAATATTGTCATAACGGAAGGGAGCAGTGCCACGATATATGAAATAGATCCTGATGGAAATGTTATTTGGACTTACGCAGTTCCCAATTCAGGCTACTTGTTTAGGTCGGAAAGATACAGTTATGACTATCCTGCATTTATAGGCAAGCAACTAAGTCCTACTGGTACCGTGGAAATGCCATCTAGTTTCTATAGTTGTAGCTTATATAGTAGCACGGAAGAAGAGATAGCCAAAAACGAATTATTGATTACTCCACTTACAAATTTGATCAATATTCAATCTAATAAAGAATTTGAAGTATTCGTTTATGACATTAAGGGACAATTGTTGTCTACACAGCATTCTACCAACCATCGAGCGGAATGGCGACATGATTTGTCACCCCAAATTATTGTCTTCCAGATATTATTTGGTGATCAAATCATCTCAAAAAAAGTATTCATTCATTAAGAAGTTTTGTTTCTAAAAATATAAACTTACATTACACAAAAAACATTTAAAATGATAGTAAAAATCTATTTCTCACTCGCCATTCTTCTTGTCTTTCAAGTAGTAAACGCTCAAAATCTGGGCCTATTATCTTACAAAAAAGATAAGATATCAGAAGGATATATTATGATCTATCCGCACAATCAACCTGCTGTCTATCTATTGAACAATTGCGGTAATATTGTACATAAATGGGATGACGTGCCAAACTCAAGACCTGGAAATACAGCATATCTACTACCTAATGGAAACTTGGTAAAAACCAGAAGACCAGCTTCCGTGGCTAACAACCCTATCTGGGCAGGTGGAGGTGGTGCTACCATTGATATAGTAGATTGGGACAATAATGTGTTGTGGTCTTACACAAAAAATGATAGTATAGCAAGACTACACCATGACATAAAAGTGATGCCAAATGGTAATATATTAGCCATAGTATGGGAAAAAATTTCTGGAGACGAAGCCATAAGTCTAGGAAGAAATCCTGCGTTGATAACACAAGGTGCTATATATCCTGATGCCATTTATGAATTAAATCCAGTAAGTAATGCGATAGTGTGGTCTTGGCATGTGACGGACCATCTTATTCAGGATTTTGATGCAACAAGACCAAATTTTGGCACAGTGGCAGACCATCCTGAGCTGGTAGATTTTAATTATGATACTAATAATGGGGCAGCTTCATGGATGCATACCAATGCCATAGACTACAACCCTGAATTGGATCAAATTCTGATTAGTTCGCCTTATTTTAATGAACTTTGGATCATAGATCATACCACCACAACGGCACAAGCAGCCAGTCATAGTGGTGGGAAATCAAATAAGGGAGGAGACTTAATGTATCGTATTGGCAATCCTGCGGCTTACAGACAGGGTACTGCTGGAGACCAAGATTTATTTTTTCAACATAATGCAACTTGGATTCAAAATCTTCCATTCGGGCATCCCGACGCTGGTAAAATACTTGTTTTCAACAATAGGAAAACACCAACTGCATCCGCCATAGAAAAATTTAGTACACCTTGGAATATGTATAATTGGGCTTACTCAGATATTAACAAAGTTTATCTTCCTTTAAGTTTTGAAAATACAATCACGCATCCTGGCCCTCGACGATTTTTTTCTAGCGGCCTTTCAAGTGTACAAATCTTACCTAATAATAACATATTGATGCTGAGTGGTTCAGATGGATATATTACTGAAATGACCAAAGATAATGAGATAGTTTGGGAGTATGTGGTGCCATTAAAAGGTGGGTTGCCTCAGGAAACTAATGTATCGCTAAATGCAACAGAAAATAATACTTTTAGGGCATATAAATATCCTGCTGACTTTCTGGCTTTTATGGGCAAAGACTTGACACCAAAAGGCAATCTTGAGTTAAATCCTGATTTTACCCTTTGCGAAAGATTAGTAGATGTGCAAGACCTTGCTGTTACTAAAACATATATTTACCCTAATCCAGCGTCAGATTATTTATGGGTCACCGGCGATCTTAAAATATTGAATTCCGTAATCATCACTGACCAAACTGGTAGATTAGTTAAGGAAATCAAACAATATAACACATTAGAACCAATTAATATTGGTGATTTGCTTACAGGTATATACTACATTAGTTTGAATAATTTGAAAGCAGAACAATTTTTAAAAAAGTAAATTTTCTTATTATTTGTACCTAAAGTAAATTAGGTTGCAAAAATATTGAATTTTAATGTTCACATTTTCAATTTATTAAAATCAAAATTTTTCGCAATCTAATTTCTTTTTACTATAATTTCAGAAGTTCCTTTTCAATACCATAAATATAAGGAGTTTACCAATCAGCTTTATGGCATTCATAAAAAAAATATTAGCAGAGCTTTATCTCCACACTAGATTTTATTATCTTGGCATTGGTGTGATCGTAATGATGGTGGTGTCATTCTTTATACCTTTTTTGTTTTTGCCTGCGCAGATTGCTTTTTATGTATTATTATTATTTCTTCTTTTTGATATTCTATTACTTTTTAATGCGCACCGAGGTATTCAAGCGACTAGAACGCTACCCGAAAAACTATCTAACGGCGATCAGAATATTGTCATTATTGAGATGACAAATCATTACGGATTTAAAGTAAATTGTGAGATTATAGATGAAATACCAGAAGAGTTTCAGGTGCGAGACCTTATGATGACTAAATTATTTGACGCCAAAGAATCTAAAGCAATAGATTATCATCTTCGCCCCACATTCAGAGGGAATGTAGTTTTTGGCCACTTGTACGTATATGTCATTTCACCACTATCATTGATCAAAAGAAGATTTATGTGTAGTCAGAATGTGACCATACCCGTGTATCCTTCATTCATTCAACTACATAAATATGAATTGGGCGCATTTTCAAATAGGTTGATGCAACACGGTATGAAAAAAGTGCGTCGCCTAGGTCATTCTATGGAGTTCGAAAAAATCAAAGAATATGTAATGGGTGATGACTTTAGGACAGTAAATTGGAAAGCCACAGCCAAGTCAAATAAAATGATGGTCAATCAATTTCAGGACGAACGATCACAGGCCATTTATTGTATTGTGGATAAAGGTAGAACAATGAAGATGCCATTTGACGGATTGAGTCTTTTGGATTATGCCATCAATGCGAGTCTCGTTGTCAGTGGTGTGGCACTTAGGAAACAGGATTATGCAGGTTTTTTATCATTTTCGCAAAGAGTCGATAATAGGGTAGTGGCTAGCAGAAAAGCAATGCAACATCAATTGATCATGGAAGCACTTTACAATGTTAAAACTGATTTTTTTGAGACAGATTATGGGAAACTTTATGGAGATATTCGCAAAAACATTTCGCATAGGAGTTTATTGTTGCTTTTTACTAATTTTGAAACCATGGATGGCATCAATCGTCAGTTACCTTATTTGAAAGCCATAGCTAGAAGCCATTTACTAATAGTGATATTTTTTCAAAATACTGAACTAGATACCATTGTACACGAACCAGCCAATAGCACACAGGAAATCTTCGATAAAATCATAGGAGAAAAATTTGTCTTTGAAAAGAAGCTTATCGTTCATGAATTGAAGAAATATGGTATCCATAGTATTCTCACCAAACCAGAAAATTTAACCATTGATACGATAAATAAATATTTGGAGATAAAAGCAAGAGGGATGATCTAAGGAATTGTTATGTCGATTGCTTTGTTCAAATATAGAGGTCAAGAAATTTCATATTAGAATTTATAAAAAAATGAACCATTGAAAGGAGGAATAAATAACAAACACGATAAATTTTTTAAGGCAATGATGGAGGATAAGTCCATTGCATCTGATTTTTTAAAAGAATTTCTGCCTGCAACCATATTGAGTCTGATTGATTTTAGCACTTTCGAAAATGTAGGTACCAGTTATATTACTGACGACTTAAACGAATTGTTTTCTGATGCAATATTTAAATTTAAGCTCAATCAAATTGAAGAAGAATGTTTTGTCTCTGTATTATTAGAACATAAAAGCAAACGGGATGATGCTACCGTTTTTCAAGTTTTGGGCTATATGGCGAATGGATATAAAATACAATGCAAAAATAAGGAG
>JBBRJL010000140.1:0-6703 GCA_038219375.1 Chitinophagales bacterium
AGATTTTGAGTGAAGAAAAAGAGCTAATTTTTAAACCATTTTATAGAAGCAATGCAACCAATAAAATTAAAGGTTCGGGCATAGGGTTATCATTAGTTGCTAGTATTGTTAATATTCATAATGCGGATCTTAAAATATCAGATTACGGTGCGGATGCAGGGAATATTTTTACAATAAGGTTCCAAATAAACGATGCTTAAAGTAGATAAAAAAAATTCTAATAAAATTCTAATTTGTAGCTTATTAAATTGTTGTAATTTTGTGGTGTGGATATAGAAAAATCAAAGCCTAATCAGGCAATATTTAGTAAATTAAAGGGATGGTTTCGTCTGTTTGCGTTACTAAGCACGGTCATTGTTTTTTCTTTTTTTAATCCAAAATTAGATAACCAAAAACTTAAAGACCAGCAGACAAAATCTATAGTTTTGCAGTGGTATAATTTATTCCTTTATTTGGAAAGTAAAGATACTACAGCATACCCTCCAAGGTCTGCACAAAGATTAGCTGATTTAGGGATGTGCGGATATTTGACCATAGATTATCAAAAGACTATGTCTCTATCTGATAATGAGGCGATGGCGCTTCTCAATAAAGTTTACAGCAATTCTTTGGCTAAATATTACACAAACCTCAATATAAATTCATTTGAAAGTATAAAGGACTTAGAAAATTCTATTTCTTCAACCATAGATATTGCTGATGGTAGTGAAGATTTAGTGTTAAATGCAAGTGAAGATATTAAACGTAGTATACCAGATTTTTTTGAAAGCCATGCTGAAAATTTCTGTGAAGTAGTTGAGATTCAAGCTGATGAGGCACCAGAAAGTAATGGATCAAAGTATGCTTTTAAATCGGATAATCCTATCTTGCCAGAATGGGGGCAAAAAAAGACAATTGTAGTTAACAAAAAAGAGGTATTTTGTCCAAAACCATATTTAGAAGGTAAATCGTTCAATAAATCACTTTATTCAGATGCATTAGAGATTTATTCGATGTCACAAAATCTAACGAAGGAGGATGTTTGGGTGGCAGAGTTTTGGAGTGATGATGTAAGTGGCCTGACTTTTTCTCCACCTGCACGTTGGGTTTCGATCCTTAATCAAATCATACAGAAGGAAGATGTCACTGCTTTTGAGATTATGGAACTATACCTCAAGATGGGAATTGGTCTTTATGATGCAGCTGTCATTTGTTGGAAAAATAAGTATACCCATAATTTACAAAGGCCATCCGATTTTATTCAAAATAATATTGATAATAATTGGGAGCCATTCCACAATGACCCTGAGTTTCCAGCATATCCTTCTGGACATGCCGTATTTGGTGCGGTAGGCTCTAGGATATTGGAAGCTAGATTTGGTAATAATTACGAAATGACTGATATGAGTCATGCGCAAAGAATTGAGTTCGTTGGAAAGGAAAGGACTTACAATTCATTTAAGGAAATGGCTCACGAAAATGCTTACTCCAGAATGATCATGGGCGTACATTATAAACAGGATTGTGATGAAGGTTTGAGGCTAGGATATGAAATTGCAGACATTATTAACACTACAGACTTTAAATCTCTTTTGGTAGAAGATAACTATCACTTATAATTCTAAAACTATATTAGGATAAACCAATTATCTTACCATCATCATCTATATCAATATGTTCGGCACTTGGTATGGCTGGAAGTCCTGGCATCCTCATCACATCTCCCAATATTGGAATGACAAAGCCTGCACCACCTGCATAATCAAATTCTCGTACCGTCACATTAAAACCAGTCGGTCGTCCTATTTTCTTTTCGTCATCCGAGAAACTAGCAGGTGTCTTGACCATACAAATTGGTAATTGTTGATATCCCAATTTTGTTATTTGAGATAGCTGTGACTTAGCTTTTGATGTATATTCCACATCGTTTGCACCGTATATCTCTGTGGCTATGGTTTTTATTTTGTGTTCAATACTATCAGAAAGTTGATACAATGGTTTAAAATTATTTTTACCTTCATTTATACTATCTACCACAGCGGCAGCGAGTTGGGAAGCACCTGCTCCACCATTTGCAAATGCCGTGCTTATCACAGCTTTTACACCTTTTGCTGCACACAATTCTTTGACGACTTCATATTCTTCTGTGGTATCAGTAGGGAATGCGTTGATGGCTACTACAGGATTAAGACCGAATTTTTGTATGTTTTCTATGTGTTTTTCTAGGTTGCAAAATCCTTTTCTGACAGCATCAGGATTTGATTGGGTCAATACGTCTTTGTGGACACCGCCATGATGTTTTAAGGCTCTTACGGTTGCCACCACTACTACACCATCTGGTTTTAGTCCTGATGCAACACACTTGATGTGTAGAAATTTTTCTGCACCTAAATCTGCGCCAAAACCAGCTTCCGTTACCACGTAATCACTTAGAGATAGCCCCATTCTCGTAGCTATGACGGTATTGGTACCTTGGGCAATACTGGCAAAAGGCCCACCGTGAAGGATGGCTGCATTACCTTCGAGTGTCTGTACTAAATTGGGCTTGATGGCATCTTTTAATAATACTGCCATTGATCCTACTGCTTTTAGATCACTTGCAAATATAGCTTTTCCGTCATATGTCTGACCAACATAAATATTTCCCAATCTGCGTTTTAGGTCTTTCAAATCATTGGACAAACACAAGATAGCCATGACTTCTGATGCAGGAGTGATATTGAAACCATCCTCACGCATGATACCGTTTCCTTTGCCACCAATGCCTATTATTATTTGTCTGAGTGACCGGTCATTCATATCCATAACTCGTTTCCATGCTACCGTACGCGGGTCGATATTTAGGTTGTTTTGTTTGCTCTGAATATTATTATCTATTAAGGCAGAAAGTAGGTTATTGGCTTTTTCGATGGCCGAAAAGTCACCCGTAAAATGTAAATTGATATCTTCCATCGGAATGACTTGGGCATATCCACCACCAGCTGCTCCACCTTTAACCCCGAATACAGGTCCTAATGATGGTTCACGCAATACAGCGATGGCTTTACTACCATTATAATTGAGTCCGTCAGTAAGTCCAATGGTGGTGGTTGTTTTCCCTTCACCATATTTGGTGGGAGATAGCGCGGTAACGAGTATGAGTTTGCCATTGGGTTTTTCTTTTTGCAAACTCAAAGGGAGCTTAGCTTTGTATTTGCCATAATATTCTAAATCGTCTTCTTCGATATTTAGTTTTGAAGCTATGTGTTTGATATGTTGAATCTTTGCATTTTGTGCGATTTCTATATCGCTAGGGAAAGTGGCCATATTTACATTTTGATTAGGGCTGCAAATATGGTAAAATACTTTGAATAGCGTATGTGATTAGAGTCTAAAACTTTTGTGATTTCTATCAGTGAGGAGATATATAGAAGCTTTTATCAAGGACTTTCTTTTTTTTAAAAGCCAATACCGTCCCAAATCGAAAATTGTGATTAAATTTGCCAAAGCAACAAAAGAGTGGTACCTATGTATAATAAAAATAAACCAAAACCCGATCTGAAAACAGAGCCATCAAAGGAGAAATCAATGAGCATTCCATTTTTGCTCAGTATATTTTTATTGACCATATCGACCTATTTTGTTTATAGTAGTGCCACCGATAATCAGTTTGTCAATTGGGATGATCAAGTATATGTAGAGGAACAACCTTTAGTGCTAAAAAAAGAGTATGCGCAACTTTGGAAGACACCCGTATCGCTCAACTATCATCCTGTGACTATGATTTCATTGGCGATTCAGGTACCAAAAGATTTAAAAAAGCTCACAGCAAAACCATTCATACGTATGAATGTCTGGCTCCACATTTTTAATAGTGCGCTTGTTTTTCTGTTGCTATGGATGATCAATGACAAAAAATGGTTGGTGGCACTTTTTACAGCGGCTATATTTGCGCTACATCCTATGCATGTGGAGTCAGTCGTGTGGGTATCGGAGCGCAAAGATGTACTTTATACATTCTTTTTTCTACTCTCGCTGATAGCTTATTGGCAATATTTAAGTAATAATAAAAAATACTGGCTTCTTCTGACCTTTTTCTGCTTCTTGCTCAGTGTCTTGTCTAAAGCAATGGCAGTTGTTTTGCCTCTGGTTTTACTACTTTTGGATTATTGGAAAGGTAAGGATTTTAAAGACATTAAAGTTTGGATCGAAAAAATACCATTTTTGGGCGTTTCGATGTTTTTCGGATTGATGGCTGTTAGTGTACAGAATGGTGGCGAGTTTGGAGGATTACTTACCCTAGTCGGCGAAAAATCTAAGGCTATAGCAGATACCGAAGTATTTAATTATTGGCAACGATTTCAGTTTGCATCCTATGGATTTGTTTCTTATATCATTAAGTTTTTTGTGCCCACAGATATTTGTGCATTTTATCCTTATCCCGATGGAAATAAACTTAATAGTATGCAAGGCATACTATATCCTTTGACTTTTGTCACTATTCTTTTCTTAACATTTTGGTCAGCATTTAGGACCAAAATATTTGCTTTTGGTATAGGGTTCTACTTTATCACCGTTGCCCTTGTGTTGCAGTTTATGTCTGTTGGTCTAGCTATCATGGCTGATAGATATACTTATGTTCCCTATATTGGATTAGCTTTTTTATTAGTATATGCTATCGATAAATGGATAAATGTAAAAGGACCATCTATTAAGTATTTGGCTTTAGGAGTACTCTCATTTTTTGTTACCTTTTTATCTTATAAAACAAAATCACAAGTAGAAGTTTGGCAAAATAGCGAAACACTTTGGACGCAAGTCCTACAATATTATCCGAAAGAAGATTTAGCACTTGCAAATCGGGGGAACTATAGGGGTAAAACTGGAAACATTGATGGTGCAATGTCAGATTTTGAAATTGCCATTGCTGATGGTTGCCAACGCTCAGATGTCTATGAAGGGTTGGGAAATAGCTATGGGACTTTGAGTGAACAACGATCGGATAAAAAAAATGAATATACGCTGAAAGCAATTGAGATGTATAAGAAAGCCCTTTCAATCGAGCCATCAAAGGGTAATATTTATTATAATCTTGGCATAGCTCAATTGCAAACAAATCCTGCAGCTTCTGAAGTTGCTTTTAATGAATCCTTAAAATTAATGCCATACAAAGAATCTGACATTTTACCCTTATTAGGAATGAGTCAATTAAATGCTGGGAAATATATCAGTGCTGTTGAGACATTAACAAAATCGATAAATTTGGGTAATAATTCTGATTTGGTATATTATCACAGAGGGTTAGCAAATTTAGGCGCAGGAAATATTGAAAATGCAAGATCAGATTTTAAAGATGCATTAGCCTTAAATCCAAAAAATGAAAACGCCAGAAGTAGATTAATTAATTTGTAAATCAAGCCGAATTTCTCCCCGCATTAATGATTCCAAATGCACATCTCACCACTATTTTTTCATAAGTGGCTTGTACAGCAGGATCTGCTTCTTCTGTCACATCTCTGAGTTTACCCAAAGCATATTGCTGTATGGTCACTAATGGCAGCACGATTCGCTCACGCATTTGTACTGAAAGTCTATCTACTGGATACTCTTGCATCAATTCAATATGATTGCCTAATTGCAGTAGATTGGATGATGTGAGATGGTATTCATCAGCTATTTTTTTGCGGATGGTACCATATATCGGATGGCCTTCTATGTGGGCTGTTAACGGAAGGAAAGTCTTAAATAACGTCATCTCGCTATTGTCTATCAGCGTTCTGAAAAATAAGGATTTCTGATATATCTGCTTTAGTGCATCGAACTTTCCTTCTGATTTTAATTGTTCAATAGCTGTTCCTAAGCCATAGAATCCTGGGACATTTTGTTTGATCATATTCCAAGATGCTACGAATGGAATGGCTCGTAAGTCTTTGATGGTTAGCTTGTCTGTTTTGCCACGTTTCGCAGGTCGGCTTCCGATATTGGTCTTGCCGAAATATTTGAGCGGACTCACATCTGACATGTAGGTAACAAAATCGGGATGGTTTTTTAGCCCTAGGTAGGACTGAAGACTGATTTCTGCTACTTGGAAGATCAATGCTTCTTCTTCAGATGTAAAATTTTCTTTATCATCTGAAAATACATTATTGGTGACACCTGCATTGACCAATTGCTCTATATTGTATCTAGCGGAGTCGACGATGCCAAAATTAGAACTGATGGTCTGGCCTTGTATCGTAAGTTGGATTTCTTTGCTCGATATTTCTTTGTTCATCGACGCATAAAACTTATGGGTCTTGCCTCCACCACGTGCAGGTGGTCCACCACGACCATCAAAAAAGAGTACATCTATCTCATATTTTTTTGACAGCTTACTTAGTTCTTCTTTTGCCTTATATATCATCCAATTGGCCATCAGATATCCACCATCTTTGGTGCCATCAGAAAATCCTACCATGATGGTTTGTTTATTATTACGCCGAGCCAAATGCTTTTTGTACACATCGTGTTCATATAGCTGCTTCATGACAAATGGCGCATTCTTGAGGTCATCTATCGTCTCGAATAGCGGTACAATATCTATATTGATTTGATTCGTATCCCAACCCGACATTTTGAAAAGTGTAAGTACTTCCATGACATTGAGCGCACTTGAGCATTGACTGATGATATATCTTTGACAGGTTGCATCGCCAAATTCTTCTTGAATCTTAGCGATGGTTTGAATGGTAAGTATAGTATCACT
>JBBRJL010000141.1:0-6694 GCA_038219375.1 Chitinophagales bacterium
AATAAAAGTCTAAAACTATTGTAATCAAATTTACTTTAAGTGTAAATCAACTTAACAAATCGTCAGAAAATAAGTATCGACCCAAATACTGCATCTTAGATACTTTGCGCGGAATCTGGAAATGAAAATCAATATTATAAAATTATGGAGCTTTTGGACAATATTACATATTGGGGCAAGGAAAAACATTTAAACACTTCGTATTTGAATTCAGGTATTTACTTTGTGAAACCAGATCAAGCCACATTAAAGTTTGTATACTACTAAGAGGTGCTCAGTACAAACTGGTTATCTTTGTAAAATATTATTTCAACTCTAGAAGTCGTTTCTAATATTCGTTATACATACAATATCAATAGTACATACAAAACAGCCCAATTAACTCCACCATTTTTATTGACTCTTTTTCAAAAATTCAGTCCGTAACTTAACCTTCGCAAGGATTTAATTCCCCCATTGAATAAATATTTTATTCGTTGATTATAGACCATTTTATAAATACAATTGGTTTACTACATTTCATTTTAACATATAAAAAACTGACTATCAATGAAATAATATGAACCATATTAATTAAGCTTAAAGAAAATCCTTCTCTTCAATCCCTTAAAGAGAATCTAAATCATATCCAGTATTAATCAAGATCATATTTTAGCACATGAAATGACCTTAATCTTGTGGTATAAAATATAAATAATATGAACAACATCAGAATTTTAATCTCGCTGCTAGTTAGTGCGATTATATTTACATGCCAAGTTAATGCTCAGGTAAAATATAACGTAAAAGGTAAATCTGAGCTTGTTTTGACAGGGACATCCACTTTGCATGATTGGGAAATGACGTCACCATCTGCCACATGCGATGCAACTTTTACATCAGATGCAAGTGGCAAATTGACAGGGTTAACAAATATGTCTTTTAAAACATCTGCCAAAGCTCTTAAAAGTGGCAAAGGGTCAATGGATAAAAATGCGTACAAAGCTTTGAAAGCAGACAGTCATCCTGATATCACAGCAGTTTTGAGCAATGCTACCATCAAAGCTGTAGATGGTAACAACTACATCATAAATAGTCAAGTCAAACTTACCATAGCTGGAAAAACAGTAACGACAAACTTGGTAACAAATGCAAAAGTCAATGCTGACAATACCATAAGTGTTACTGGCGAAAAGAAAATTGCGATGACTGAATATGACATGAAGCCGCCTTCATTTATGCTTGGAACAGTCAAAACAGGAAATGATGTAGTATTAAAATTCAATATTACACTTGGCAAATAACCCATTTACAACATATAGTCTTCCATTAATTTAAATCAATTTTATTTTTTTACCATAAAACAAATATAATGAAAACCCTTTTTAAATTTTCTAGCTTACTCCTTTTTGTACTCTTCATTTCTAAAAGTACAGCCCAAATTCAGTATTCCAGATCGTATGATAAGACAGGAATTAATGTCTTTGAACCTTCGAAAATGGATCAAAATGTATATGATGGTTTTAAAATCCGAATCGGTGGATCCTTTACGCAGGACTTTCAAAGTTTCAAAGTTGAAAACAAAGCTAATTATGTAGCTACATCCGCCACAAACAAACTCAATAAAAATCTACTTTTCGGATCGATTGCCTCACAAGATTCGTTGACTTCAAATTTAACAGGCTTTAATCTAGCGATGGCTAATCTTAATTTTGACATTCAAATCGGAGACGGTATCAGAGTATTTTTGGAAAACTATATGTCTTCCCGACACCATAGTGAGTTTTGGGTTAAAGGTGGCTACATTCAAATCGACAAATTGCCTATGTTTGACAATCCTGAATGGTTTACCAAATATGTAAGGGTGAAAATAGGACACTTCCAGCCTAATTACGGTGACTTCCAGTTCAGAAGAAGTGATGGTGGTAACACAATTTTTAATCCATTCACTGAAAACCTTATTTTGGATGCATTTACTACAGAAATTGGTGGTGAGGCTTACATATTTCCGTCTGACAACTTAATGTTGATGGTAGGTATGACTTCTGGCTTCATCAATGGAAACATTGCTGAATATCCTGATGCAAATAATTCTGCAGGGGTTGTTCCGACCAAGAAGAGTCCTTCCATTTTTGCAAAAGTGGCTTATGACAAAACCTCAGAAAATCTAAGATACAGACTTTCTGCATCTATATACAACAACAGTAATATCCAGAGAAATACAATGTTTGCTGGTGATAGAGCAGGATCTCACTGGTTTAGTGTGATGGAACCTGCACAAATCAATGGTAATGCTACATCTACCGCGGCAAACTTTACATCAGGTAGATTCAACCCAGATGTAGCTAATAGATTAACAACCATTAATATCAGCCCTTTTGTAAAATATAAAGGATTGGAAATTCAGGGTGGTATCGATTTATTGAGTGGTTCAGTGTATGGAGATACTTTGACAACTTCAGGTACAAAAGAATGGATCAAAAGAGACTGGACACAAATTTATGGAGAGATGGTATATAGATTCATGAAAGATGAGCAACTTTTCGTAGGAGCGAGATATGTGAATGCAACTGGGCAGCCAAATGGAATGAGATATGATGCTAATGATGTCGCTTTAGGATTTGACAGCGGTACACAGGCAAAAGTAGGTATCAATAGACTTTCTGTTTCAGCGGGTTATTTCCCAACCAAAAATATGTTGTTGAAAGTTGAATATAGTATGCAGCAGTACAAAGATTTCCCTTGGGCTGATTATAGACACGATAGTAAATTTTCAGGTATGATGGTGGAAGCTGTAATCGGTTTCTAATCTAAAAAATATCACTTATTCAAAGTGAACATGAGAACCAAACATATGACGATTTCATAGAGAAAGACATCAGAAATGGTGGTAAATTTACTGGAACTGTTATTGATGCAGAGTATTGACATTCTGAAATTAATAAATCAAACACATACAATATTCGATTTTAGATTTCAATACTTTAGGATAAACATTACGATTTTAAGGGTTGGGAATAGCTTTTTATCTGTTCCAACCCTTCTTTTTCTTCATCATCAATCAAATTATGGTCTTTGTAGCTAAATATCTATTTTTAACATTCTTGTTTGGATGGGCAGACTCTACCGAGTTTTCTAAGATAAACGAAATGTGGATAATTAAAAGCAGCAGTAGTCTAGAAGTAGATGGAAGTACTAATATAAATAATTTTTCTTGTAAAATAAACTCATATAAACAAACGGATACTTTATATTTTTCAACTAAGGAAAACGAACATAAAAACGTTAAGGTTGATGGTAAACTAAGGGTAAATGTTTCTGATTTTGACTGTCAACATCGCATTATGACTAAAGACCTGCAAAAGACACTTCAATCTGAAAAACATCCCCAAATGATTGTGAAATTTATAAATTTTGCGGAAATGCCAATTACTATTCAATCACGTAGCATTACCACGGGAGATGTACAGATTGAGCTTGCAGGTGTCAAAAAATCATTCTTAGTCCAATATTCAATTAACAAATTAAACAAAAACAATATTGAATTATTAGGGTTCAGAAAAGTGAATTTTAGTGATTTCAATCTGAAACCTCCTAGCAAACTGGGAGGTACTATCAAAGTGAAGAATGAATTACAAGTAGAATTCAAGCTTCAATTACAAAAATACGAATAAGGTGCCATAAAAATAATATTCAAATGCAAGAAATATTCAAAAACAGTGTGTTAGCAGGAGTAGCAATTTTTATTTTTAGTTACGGTGGCTTATTGATGGCTATAAGTTTATTTCCTTCATTTTTTGTCGATTATATAAGTCCAGTCTTTAATTCTGATGGTAGTAGAGATTTATATTTCTATTTACACCCATTTGTCTTAAGTCTTGCACTTGCTATTTTCTGGAATAGATTTCAATCCATGTTTAAAGGTCATTTTGTATTACGTGGCCTAGAATTTGGATTAATATATGCAGCTATTGCCCTAATACCCGTAATGTGGATCACTTACAGCGCAGTTGATGTGTCGTTGTCAATGGTTTTTACTTGGCTAGTGTATGGGATATTTCAATCTTGCGTAGCAGGTATTATTTTTGCTTGGAGAGGTAGAAAACCATCATCATAACATGTCGCTCATTCTTTGTTGCATCTCTTTTGCTTTACTTCTAACCTGCTCTTGGAAATCAATTCCATTTCCAGCATAAATGATTTCTCGTGACGAATTTATAAGTAAACCGATTTCATCATTTTTTCCATTTCTTACCACGGCATCCATATCTCCACCTTGTGCACCAACACCGGGCACAAGAAAAAAATAATCTTTTGCCAAGGCTCTAATCTCCGCAAAAGTCTCTGGATGAGTCGCCCCGACTACAAACATTAGATTATCGGGATTGCCCCAGTCTTGAGATTTGGTGATTACTTTTTCGTACAGGGTTTTACCATTTTGATCGTTCGTATATTGAAAATCAGCACTTCCTTCGTTACTCGTCAATCCAAGTACTATCACCCACTTTTCGTTAAACTCCAGAAATGGCGAGACTGAATCTTTGCCCATATAAGGAGCCACTGTCACAGCGTCAAAATCAAAATATTCAAAAAATGTTTTTGCATACATTTTGCTAGTATTACCTATATCTCCACGCTTTGCATCTGCGATCGTAAAGATATTTTTTGGGATATAGTCCAATGTTTTTTCTAGGGACACCCATCCTTTTGGTCCGAGTGACTCATAAAAAGCTAAATTGGGTTTATACGCTACACACAAATCTTGAGTAGCATCAATGACTGCCTTATTAAATTCGAAAATAGGATCATCTGAAGTCAACAAATGTTGCGGTATTTTACTTAAATCTGTATCAAGACCGACACAGAGAAAACTCTCTTTTTGTATGATATTTTGTACTAATTCAATCTTTGTCATGGATTATTATAGCCATTTACTGCTTCGACTGACTTTATTTCTGGCAATTTTGATTTGATGGCTTGTTCTACTCCAGCCCTCATCGTCATAGCAGACATTGAACAATGTTCACAATTGCCCAACCACTTGATCTTGACGATAAGGTCGTCAGTTATTTCTACTACCTCAAGATTACCTCCATCTACCGCAAGGTGAGGTCTGATTTCATCCAAAGCAAGATTTACTTTGTCGAATAATGTTTGTTCTGTTGTAATCATAATACAAAGTTACATGTTTTTGATAAATTATACTTAAAATTTAAAATGAATCTTACTTGAGTCTACTACGAAAACACCAATTGTTTGATTATCAGCAGTTTTTTACCCTTTATCCGACCCCTGTCGACCCAGTTGAATCTCTTCGCCCCCCGGCACCTGAAGGGGTGAGCTCCCTGAAGAAGCTTGCCTAAAAGGGAAACACCCCTGACCCTATAGGGGAATATGTTGATTATCAATCCAGTACAAATTTTCATCTTTTAACCTTAGTGTCAAATTTACTTTTCGGAGTGGACGCTTACTTGTAGTTTCAAACTACTGCAAAACCATGATAATACATCTGATAAAAAAATATTCACAAAGAAAATTTATCTAAAAGGTGTCAAATTAACTTTGAACCTTCACAATCCTAGTAGGCTCATACAAATCATGACGTATAGTCAACTGCTTTAGTACATTTTCTGCCATTTTTTGGAATAATGGTTTTAATACATTATTATCTTGAGCTGCAACGGGGATACCTGCATCCCCACCTTCCCGAACACTTTGGATAAGTGGTATTTGTGCAAGAATCTCCGTATTTGATATGTCAGAAAGTTTTTTGCCACCTCCTTTTCCAAAAATATAATATTTATTTTCAGGCAACTCTGCTGGCGTAAACCAACTCATATTTTCCACTACACCTAGGATAGGCACATTGACATTAGGAAGTAGAAACATATTCATTGCTTTTACAGCATCAATTACGGAAACTTCTTGGGGCGTTGTAACCATTATCGCTCCCGTTACTGGCACTGTTTGAACCAATGTAAGTTGGATATCACCTGTCCCGGGTGGTAAGTCAATAATCAAATAATCCAATTCAGGCCAAAGACAGTCTTGAATGAATTGACGTAGCAAACCTCCCAATCTTGGCCCTCTTAAGACCACAGCTTGTTCTGGTTCGACAATAAACCCTACAGAAATCACATGAACGCCATATGCTTGAAGTGGAATAATTTTGTGTTTACCATATAGAAGTTCTATTTTAGGTCGCTGACCTGTCAATCCCATCATAGTCGGAATGGATGGACCATAGAGATCTGCATCTATCAACCCAACTTTATATCCGAGATTTGCAAGAGAAACAGCAAGATTGACGGCGACAGTGGACTTGCCTACGCCACCTTTTCCTGAGGCTACAGCAATTACATTCTTAACCTGTGGTAAGGCTGCATCTGAATCACTACTATCCATTGCATTGATTTTCAGGTGAATATGTACATTTGCTTGTGGATATACTTTGGCGATCTCTTCCATACAGGCAAAATTCAAAGATGATTTGAGATCTGCGTCATTAGACTTCAAGACAATAGAAAATGAGATATTAGTATCTTCCACCTTAAAATCTTCGACCATTCGGTTTGTAATAATATCTCCGCCCGTTTTGGGGTCTTTTACATTTCTCAAGGCTTCTACTACCTTATTATTATCAATTTGCATGTTGGAATTTAAAAGTTTTATTATAACATAAATCTCAAAAATAGAGTATTTGTTTAATATATAC
>JBBRJL010000142.1:0-6687 GCA_038219375.1 Chitinophagales bacterium
TCAATTTTATAAGTCTTCTGTAAAGGTCTGAAGATATTTTATCAGATTCTATATCTTCATACATACAGATCAGATCATCATAATTTTCATTAGCAAGTTGCTTTAGAATCGACGTTTTCCCAGTTCTCCGCGGTGCAGTGAAATGGACAAAATTTCCTTTTCGCAGTGCTCTGAGTATTAGGCTTTCTATCCTTTTCCGTTGGAAATATTTACTTCCTTCGGCAGCTGTCCCGATGATGGTTTTGCATGGTATTCTCATAAAAAATGATCTTTATTAAAATTACAACAAATTCGTTGTTAAAATAGTTCCCACCAAATTCGTTGTTATTTTATTTACCAACGAATTTGGTGGAAAGAGCTTTAATATAATGATATCCAAATCGCAGCACAGCATCAAAATTTCTTCACTTTTGATTGAATTAAATGAAAATTCGTTCCTAAAAGATAAAATGATTGATTTTTTCAGACATAAGAGAAAGTATACAAGTAAATAGATTTTTTATTCAGTCGATTCAAAAAATATTTACGAAGCCTTCGCTTCATAATATTTTATGAAGAAAAGTCAATAAAAAAGATAAAATTTATTGGACTATTTTGTTTGTACCATTGATATTATTCCCCTAGATTTACCCATCCTTGCGTTGTCAGCACATAGGTTAATTCCTCTCCAAGCACAGCGAGTCAGCACTAAAAAAGTAAGAACTTTTTAAATCCCATTAAACAGGTGAAACCTATAAATTTTATAAGCCTGTTTATGTATTGGTTTTTAATGGTGTTTAATTTTTTAATACTTTAATCTCTGTCCGTCTATTTTGTAGGTGTTGATCCTCGTCACATGCTACACCATTTTTACATTCATTGATCAGCTTAGACTCGCCGTACCCTTTGGAGACAAGTCTAGTTTTGGCGATACCTTTTTCTATCAAATATGCTACAGCAGATGCAGCTCTTTTGTCAGATAGCTTCTCATTATAATTGTCATTGCCACGAGCATCTGTATGAGAACTTAACTCTATTCTTATGTCTAGATTTTCGGTAAGGAACGAGACCAACCGATCCAACTCAACTGCTGCATCGGGGCGTATATTCCATTTATCATAATCGTATAGAATGTTTTTTAAGACAAAAGCTTCATTACCTTTGGGCTTTTTGAATGATAATTCTATTTCTGGAATGCTTGTTTTGTATTTGGTTTCAAAGGCCCCTGACTCATCTAAAGCGCCTGGGATTTTTGCATAAAAACGATAAAACCTATCTATTGGCAGCTTGATTTTGAATAGACCAACACTATCTGTCAACATTGTAAAAACTTGTTTTGACAACGTATCTATAAAATAAACTGTGACACCCGGATATCCTATTTTCGATGCATCGTCCAATGCTTTTCCTAAGGTTTCTACCTCTGTTTGTTGATATTTAAAAATGACTTTTATCGTGTCGCCCACACACTCTTTAATAGATGCTACTCCTTGATACGATATGCCGAGATAGGTAGTTCTAATTTCGGTTTTTGTACCATCTTTCAGTTCCTTATAAATCATTCCATTCTCTAAACTGGTAAGGTTTTCTTTTAATTTTTGATTTTCCAAGACATCATAATTTAGCGATTTAATCATCTCGTCTTTGTGAAAATCATAAAGCCCCGCCACTAATGTACATTTCTTCTTTTTTTCAAAATAATAAATATCTTCGTTTCCATTTGTATCATTCCTATTAGATGTAAGATATCCTGAGTTTAAATTATCTTTGCTGAATAAATAGAAATCGTCACCTTGAGAATTAAAAGGTTGATTTAGGTGACTGGGATCAGACCAATTACCTTGAGAAAATATAGTAGTAAATACATCCAAACCACCTAATCCAACATGTCCATCTGAACTAAAAGTTAAGGTACTATCATTCAAAAAAACTGGAAAAACTTCATTATAGATCGTATTGATATTGGTTTTGAATCGTTTGGGAATGGACCATTTACCTGATTTTTCAAGGGTACAATAATATAAATCCATTCCATAAGAACTGTAACTATCAGAAGAAAAAACAAACATCGTTCCGCTAGATGATATCGTAGGGTGAGCGAAGTTGTATTCTGGTTTGTTATGGATAAATGGCGTGGGTTCAGACCATTTTTCATTCACTCTTTTGGTCTCCATAATCATAAGGCTAGCCGTACTTTTTTTATTGATTTTTGCCCTATTTGTTGTAAAATACATGACATCTCCTTCCTCACTAAAAGATGTGCTGCCAATATTGTACTTTGAAAAAAGTTCTGGCGCATACTCAGTAACCACATCCGTCACAGGGTCAAAAATCATTAATGCCGAATAGGCTTGCCCTGTGAAAAGGTCTTTTTTCCCGATAAGGGTATTTGTTGTACTGTACACTATTTTGTCACGCCATATAACAGCTGCATAATCCGATTCGGAAGTATTGAATACAGGTTTTCTTATGTTGTATGTTTCGTTATCGACTAGTTGTTGCAAGGATGTCTTCAACCTTAAAAAATCGAGATCCTTGGGATATTTGATCGACATTGAGTCTGTAAATCTTCTACAAAGTTCTTTCTGATCTGATGCAAGCAGTGATGTTGCGTACCAATATTTTGCTTTCAAAGATGTGGATTTGTCACTTAATATCAATCCGTAGTATTCGGCAGCTTTACCAAAATTATCCAATATTCGATAACTATCAGCAAGTCTCTCTATCGTTTGTGTTTGATGGTCGCTGGTCTTCATACATTTTTCATACTCAATTATGGCTTTATGGTATTGCATCAATTCAAATGCATTATCGCCTTTGGGACAATCTACGGGAGACGCTTGTAATGTCCACATAACTAAATTCAAAATCAGTAATACTCCAAACTTCTTCATTTCCTGCATATTTCTAAAATCTTGACAAGGTGGAGAATTTGTGAATAGACGGTACTCTTACATCTTTTTTTCTCCATGTATAAAGCAAAACAAACTCATGTGCACCATCAGCTATCACCCTAAAGTCTGAAAAAGTATAATCATATGCATAACTCATCACTAAATCTTTTGTCAGTGCCACGTCTATGATGCCTGAAATCGCATCCCCCGTGCGATATCCCAATCCAAAAGAAAAAATATCTTTGTACCACATCTGCGCATTGATATCAACTTGGAGTGGTGCAGCAGGATGGTATTTAATAAACGCGGATGGTTTTAGTTGCAAATCGGTATTGGGAATATCAAAAATATGACCTGTTGTAAAATAATAATGATGGCTCAAAAATGCGGCATCGTCTTCGTAAGTAAATCGTCCTTCTGGAATTGCAGAAAATATCGCAGGTACTGAGAAACCTGCATACGTCTTGTCATTATGTATAAAAACACCAAAGCCTGCCTTGGGAACCACTACTTGTATATTTCCATCATAAATTGGGTCTATTTGGCCTGGATTGGGTGTGATGACATCTGTAAAATCGCTCGATATGATGCTAGTACCACCTTTGATACCGAGAGACAAAACGTATTTTTTGAAAATTGGAATCCTATATGCATAATTAACATGAATGCCTGTATGCTGATCAAATCCGATTTTGTCTCTAAATATATTAAGACCTAAACCCGCCCGCCCGTCATTTAGTGGCGACTCGACGGCAAGTGCAATGGTCGTAGGCGCTCCTGCTATTTTTGCCCATTGACTACGATACGCTAAGGATGTCTGAATGCCTTCATTACGACCTGTGGAAGCTGGATTGTACAACATGTTACTTACAAAAGTATATCTCGTAAACATAGCATCTTGCTGCCCATAAGTCGCCAGAGAGCAGCTCAAAAAGTATAAAATGACAAATATTTGCTTCATTGATATCATTTTTTTCTTAAGTCTACAAATCCGACACGTGTCACACTTTCTGTCACAAATTCTATGGAGACATAATAAGTTCCCTGTGGCAATTCCCCTTGATTATTAGCATATCCATCCCAACTATTATCCCAATCAATCATTTGATATACTTGATTGCCCCATCTATTGTACACTGTAAAAATCATGGGACCACAAAGTTCAATATCTCCAAGGGTATAAAAATCATTTATGCCATCATTGTTGGGCGTAAATGCATTGGGAATAGTTAGGATGTCTCCTATACAAGAGGGTGTCACATTTATCCTGACTGTTCTTGTGGCAATGCAACCATCATCATTAGTAACTTCAAGGGTATAAGTGATATCTTCTTGCGGCGATGCAAATGGAGAAGGACAATCGTCGCAACTCAGTCCTGTCGTAGGCGACCATGAATAAGTACTGAATCCTAAAGGTGCCAAAAGCGAAATGGTATCACCAGATTTGACATTATATTCTATATCGAGTGCAAACAAATCAGGCAAACTATTTAATGAAACATTGACACAATAAGTACTATCACATCCATTGACGGAAGTAAACGTATTACAATATTGACCAGCTTGTGTAATAATTTGATTACCAAAAACATAGCTATCTCCCACGCAAATATTTACTGCATCTTCATTACGAGGCGATGGTCTAACCTTCAATGTTTTGCACATTACCGTGATACATGCACTGTTGTCTATTCTTATCGTGTCACAATAAATACCTTCCGATGATATATTTTCATCAAATATCACGATAGTTTCTCCTTCGCAAATAGACAATTGTTCGCTCATGCGTATCGTATCCGTAAATGTAATGATGGTAAAAATTCTTTCAGAAACACACATCTCTTCGTCTTGTGCAGTGATGGTAAAAGTTTGCTGATCAAACATTGCTTCTATCGATACTTCGGAACAAAATGCATTATTGCAAACTACAAAATTGGATGGGTTGATGGTGTAAATTTGTCCACCGTCAAGATTGAGCGTTACTTTTTCACCAAAACAAGTTTCCAACGTATCTTCTACACCTGTGACCATAAAAGCTTCATAAAATTTGATGGGAACTTCTAAGGTTGATACACAATTTTGGTTTCGGATTTCGAGTTGTAAGACGATATCTTCTTGCGCGATCACAATAGGATTTGGGATGTTTAAATCATTCAATTTACCAGATGCATTCAGCCATCTGAAAGTCGTATTTGACTCCAAAACAAGGTTGAGTTGTGGCGATGGCCCAAAACAATACAATGAATCATAAAGCACATCAACCTCAGGTTTTGCTCTGACAATAACGTCAAAAGTACCTGATCCGCTACAGCCGTTTTCATCTGTGATGGTCACCATGTATGAAGCAGAAACTGAAGGATTTGCACGCAGTAACTGATTGCCATTTTCCAAAATATTTGGACCGTCCCACAAGTAAGAAGCGCCCAATGTTGCAATAGCAGTGAGCGTATCTCCCACACAAATACTCAAGTTTTGTGAAAGTACATTCGGCTTTGGTTGTATCGTAATTTTGTATTCATATATAGTCTGACATCCATTATTATTGGTAACCGTCAATATCCTATTCAATGTTACCGGATTGGGAGAATTATTATCAAAACTAAAAACAGCACTTGCGCATTGTGTACAAGACATACCAAGCGCATTGTTCCATTGGTAGGTAATATTCGGAGTAGAAATGATACCGAGATTGAGAACTTCGCCTGAGCAGATAATTCTTGGCTCAGTAGCAATTTTTATTGGAATTTTGATCGTTGAAGTTAGGTCTTCACAAATACAATTGTCAGCTTTGGGCAAAACAAATAAAAGTCTACAAAAATCAATATTCTGGGTTTCGTCTAAATTAAGGATTTGCGTGACTGTCTTATTAACATCATTGAAACCACTAAATAAAACATCACTCAGAAATAAATCTCCAGCGCTCAGTATGCCGTTTCCATCTTGATCGAGATACACCTTTCCAATGACACCATTTGTTATATTGTCTGTAATATTGCTAATAGTGACCGTAACTTTCGTATTTGAAGATGCATCTGTTTCTACTTGAAAATTATTTACTTCAAATACTGGATTTTCTTGCGGCACATTCAATATCGTAGATCCCGTGATAGTCTCTATATCGCAATCTTCCATAGACGTCGTACAAAAGGCAGTAGCAGATAATGTGGTATAAATATTAATAAATGTAGGTTGGCACGTTCCCTCAGCTGATTTTCTCAACCAAAATGCCATCTCAATAAAAGTACCGTCAGCATTTATATCCCATACCAATTTATTATTTTCGACGACTGGCACTAAATTACTCAAACTACCTGATACTGAGTTGGATATCAATGACCATCCTGATGGCAGGTCTACATAAACCTTCCCTTCATTCACAAATGGTTTATTAAAAGAAAAATTAATTTTCAAAGAATCATTTTTACAAGATTGTGCTTTTGTGAAATCACTTAAGATATTGATCGTGTATGGTGGCAACACGCCATTTACCGTAAAAGCATTACTTACTTTAGCTACTTTATTGGTCGAAATATTGCATTTTTGACTAGCTTCTGTATTATAGATAATAGTAGTGCCAGATATAAAATCACAGTTGGTCGTTGTATTAAATGTAATATCAAATCCATTATTTGGTGCGAAAGAAGTTCCGTTGAGACCCAACAACTTGTGTAGTGGCCAAATATCATTCAAAACCCAAATAAAATTGTTGAAATTCGTAACTAAAGGGTCAGGTATGGCAAAAGACTGTGTGCCTCCCGACGGATAAAATATTCTACAACTACTAGAAACTAAGTTCATACCCGTTGGCAAAGCC
>JBBRJL010000143.1:0-6567 GCA_038219375.1 Chitinophagales bacterium
ATCCATCAATATTGTTGTGGTGGCCAATCTGCCAATTGGTATAGGCCACATAATGACTGTAAGATGAGGTATTTAGGTAGAGATTTTTGTTCAGTTTGTTCGGAATCAACGGTAAAACGAATACAAAATCTGGTAGGTTCAACTATTATTGCATATTCGCCTGAAGCACAGCAAAACATAAATATCTGCGATCAAAAAGTATTTAACGTGTCACTCATTAAGCCAAGCCCGAATACCTTAAAAGTGACTTGGGAACTGAATGGTTTTAAAATCAATAGTGATGCAGACTCTACATTGATCGATACGAGTTTATTGAATGATATTGATAATAACCTTAAGGTGACTGTGGAAGATACTACTTTGCTACTGAGAGATAAAACCCACAATACCACGTTCACCCAAGTATGGAATATTACAAAAAATAGGGAGACCAAAATAAAAAGCAGCGATTCTAATACTTTTTGCAAAGGTGATTCCATTATTTTGTCTGTACCTCAAGCAACAGATTACCAATGGAGCGATGGCACAAGAAAACAACAAATAGTCGTCTATGAAACAGGTAGCTATAGTGTATTAAGTTATAACATTAATGGTTGTGCGAGTACTTCTGATACTGTTATGATTGTAGTAAATGATTTGCCTGATGTAACTCTTTCTTTTGCAAATGATACCATATGTCTTTCTGAGTTACCCTTAAATCTAAGTGGTGGCTTGCCATTGGGTGGTATCTATTATGGTGATGGTATTGAAAACGATGTACTTTTACCAGAAGATGTCGTACCAGGCTTACAGCAAATAATTTATACATTTACTGATGGGAATAATTGTACAGATAGTACTTTTGATGATTTGTTTATTGATGTATGTTCGTCTACTGAACTTACAGAAATTAGTAGTGGGATTAAGATCGTCCCCAATCCAACATCTGGAAAGTTTACCATAATTCCAAAAAACAATTTGATAAGTAATTCTACAATACAAATTTTTGATAATAAAGGACAATTAATACACGAAGCTAAAAATTTAGTAGATGAGTTAGATCTTACTATGCATGCTACTGGGACTTACTTTATCAAAATCGTGCAGGACAGAAAGACAATCTTTAAGAAGTTGGTAATCAGTCATTGACGTGAGGTGGTTGGGTGATACAATGATTTAGTGATACAATAGATTTAGTGATCTGTGATCTAGTGGTGGAGTGATCTATGATGGGGTGATAGATGATCTGAGATGGGTTGATGTCGTTAAAGTTGTGTAATACCAATTGTATTTATAAAATAGTCCAAAACAAAGAAACAGATTTTTTATTCAGTCGATAAAAAAAATATTTGGATGGCCTTCGCTATGGAAATATTTCCTGAAGAAGAATCAATGAAAAAGATGAAGTTTATTGGACTATTTTGTATCTGCTATAGGTACAAGTTGGGTGGACTGATGTTAAATTATCAAAACAAGGATGTTTGGGTTACTATTGGTTTAGGCACCACTCTTTCTATGAGCGATTTGTCATTGGCTTTTACGCTATTCACTTTGTCGGATACGGGATATGCTTCCATTTGCTCTGCGGGATAAGGTAGGAGTAATTGTAAGGCATCTTTTGCTTTCAAGTCATTGTCTAACCATAGACTTTCGTTCTCTTTCATCAGGATCGCGGGCATTCTATCATGAATTTCTTTCATCAGACTATTGGGTGCAATAGTAATGATCGTAAAACTATGGATGACGTCTATGTTTGTATTGTGCCACGAATCCCAAAGTCCTGCCACAGAAAAAATCTCTTGGTCTTTAGCAATAATTCTGTATGGGATTTTTTGTTTTCCATTGGTTTTCCACTCATAAAATCCATCTAGCGGTACGATACATCTTTTGGTGGATAAGCTTTGGCGGAAAGCTGTTTTATCCATTAACGTTTCTGCCCTAGCATTGATCAATTTGGCACCAATATTGACATCTTTTGCCCAAAAAGGTATTAGGCCCCAACGATACAAATGAATATGTGTAGTATCATCCGAAGTAATCACAGGGTGCATATGCGTAGGTGCAACATTAAAATTGGGCAATGGATTGTTCCTGCTCAGTTCATCTGCATAAAAAGTTGCTTTGAATCGAGCTTCAATTTCTTTTTCTACTTTGGTAAGTGACGACCTTCCACACATGATAAGTGGCGTTATTTAACCTTTACAAAACTATCGATACCTCTTTGTTTCAGTTCGGTGGCCGTAGCACGTGCTTTTGTCTCTGATGCGTATCTGACCGCTACTACGGAATGATATTGAGAAGAAGAAAAGACGACAACACTCGCTTGTGAATATCCCAAAGCTTTTAGTTTAGAAACCATCTTTTGTGCATTTTCTTTTAGTAAATAACTACCGGCCATGACCATATAACTACCTCCATCGCCTGCTAGCGTTTTTGAATTATTGGATGATGATTTAGGAATCTCTTTTACGGTTTCTTTTTGGGGCGCATCAGGCTTTATGGCGGGCTTAGTTATTGGAGATGGTTTGGTCTCTTGTTTGACTAGATGTGAATTGTTTTTTCTATTTTCAACCATAGCATCGACCTTTGAGTCTACATCATTATAATCTATCTTACCGTCTACAATATCTAAATTTGATATCATTTTACCTTCATAATCATCATCAACATCCGACGTGTATTGATATATAGTATCTGCTAATGGAAGTGTATCTGTTGTGATAACTTCAGCTGTCTTTTGCTCTTTATTTTTGTAATAAGTATTCATAATAGCAGTAACCCAAAAATATAATATTAGGATAATTAAAGCGTAAATGACTATTCTAACTAATCTACCCATATGAATTTGGTTGATACAAAAAAACAGTCAAATGTACTAAAAATATTTTATGCTTAGAATTTATTTACAAAAAGAAATTAATGTTACGTATATTTCGAGAACGTTCCTTATATCACTTCCATCTATTGCAAACGTTTAAAAATTCATTTAAATAGATGATTATTAATTATTTATATATAATTATTTATTAAATATAAAAAAGAAATTATATTTAACAAAGAAACAAACGTTACCTCAAATAACTGGCGAAAATCCATTTCAGCTACTCCATTTCGTAAAAAAAAGAACGAGTTCTTTACTTCAGCTTGTTATGAATGACTTGAATGGCTGCTTTCCATTCTTCTTGTACCTTTTTAATTTCTTCAGAAGTAAGATGTGAGGCAGCGTCAGAACCTTCATGGTCGTGTGCATGATCATGTCCTGCATGATCGTGACCCGAGTGGTCGTGATTCATTCCAGGTATTTTCACCATGTTATATTTCCACATATCCACTTCTTTTAGGATGGCCCGTAAGGAGTCTATATTCTGTACGACAGCGCCTTGGGCAAATTTTGCACCTAGGAGACTATCTACTACTATCCCGATATGAATAGCATCATCCTGAATGGTGAGTGCTTCCTTAAGTATGGAAGTGGAGTCGGTAGGCTGTGCAGTATTTTTGCAAGACATAAAAGGCAAGATCAATACAATACATGCCCATTTGATATTACTTATCATCATAAATTATTGTGGAAGGTTTTTATAAATTACTTTTTGAGTGCTGCAATCTTTTCTTCCAACTTGATTTCGTCACCTGGACTGTACCCATTGTGTGCGTAAACGATTTCGCCTTTTTGGTCGAGTAAAAACGTCTGTGGAATGGTCTGAAAATTGAGTGCTTGTTGCAATTCTTGTTTACTATCTGCTAACACTGTAAATTCCCATCCTTTGGACTGGATAGTAGCTGGTACTTTGGTAAGTCCTCTAGCATCGTCTATGGTGATGGCAAGTAACTGAATGTCGTATTTATCTACCCAATCTGCATACACTTCATTAATGGCATCAAGCTCTCTTTTGCAAGGAGTGCACCACGTAGCCCAAAAGCTGACGACTGTGATTTTGCCTTTTGAAGTATATTCGCTAGTATTGACAGTTTTACCATCTATTGTTTTGATATTGATAGACGGAAATGGGTTATTTACATTATTTGTAAAAGCAAAAGAGATCACCAAAACAACTAAAACAATAAAATATTTAAAGATATTCATTCGACTTTTTTTTATTTAGATGGCTAAGATATATAAAAGTCACAATGATAATGAATAATCTAGAAATACTTAACTATAATTTAACCAAAAATGATAGAAAAGACATATAGAAATGATTTTTAGCAATATTTTGAAGTCCTTTTATAATATTTTTTATCTTGCATCCGATTTAATTAATTATAAGTGGCAGATATCTCTTTCACCGGGTGATGCCATCTTAAAAATATGAACCATAGGAAGTCAAAACCAATGCAATACACATTCAAAATTTTACTTTTATTATTACTTATACAGGGTGTCTCATTTGCTCAAGACAAACCAGAAAAACAATCTAAGGGTGTTTTTTCGGGTGCTTTTGAGACTAATGCCAATATTTTTATCAGAGACTCGTCTATCAATGCGATAAATATACCACAATATGACCGTCAGTTTTTCGGCGGGGAAGCATGGCTAAATCTTAATTATAATATAGATGGCTTGACCATAGGAGCAAGATTTGATATGTTCAACAATTCAAATTTGCGAAATCCCACAGGCTCATACTCAGGTATAGGCATAGGTAGATGGTATATTAAAAAAACACTAAATAAACTTGAGCTAAGTGTAGGGTATCTTTATGATCAGATCGGTTCAGGATTGATTTTCAGGGCTTTTGAGACACGACCACTATTTATTGATAATGCATTGTATGGCGCTAGTGGCAAGTATGACCTAGGTAAATCGTGGAATATTATGGCATTTGCAGGAAGGCAAAAAAATGCTTTTGAAACATATACTGGAAATCTCAAAGGGCTGAGAGTAGAAGGGTTCTTAAGTTTCGGTGAAGAAAGCCCGCTTTCTCTTGCTCCTGGATTCGGATTTGTAAATAGGACAATCTCAGACGAAAACATGGAAGGCGTAGTCAATTCTCTCAGAACATACCAAACAGAAGATAGATTCAAACCTAACCATAATGCATATTCTGGCACATTCTACAATACCCTAACTTATAAATCAATATCACTATATACCGAAGTCGCACTGAAGTCAAATGATATTTTTTACAATCCATTTGCAGAAAAAGCAGAGCTCGTAGGTAGTAGTATAGGTAAACTTGAACAGAAACAGGGTTCGGTATTGTATGGTAGCCTATCGTATGCATCAGGCAAACTAGGCGTCACTGCAGAATTAAAAAGAACGGAGAGTTTTAACTTCAGGATAGACCCAAATTTACAATTGATCAGAGGCTTGATCAATTTTTTAGTTCCACTCAATAGACAAAACACTTATAGACTTACTGCTCGTTACAGCCCTGCAGCACAGGATATTTCAGAAATGGCCTACGTGATAGATGCAAAGTATAAATTCAGTAAGGCATTAAGTGTAGGAGTGAATTATTCAGATATCAAAACACTAGATGGTAATCGATTATTTCACGAAGTATTCACAGAAATAATATACAAATACAAAAGAAAATGGCAATTGACATCGGGTATTCAGTTTTTGACATACAATCAGGAAGTTTATGAGATGAAATCTGAAGTGCCATTGGTCAAAACCATTACGCCTTACATCGACGTCCTATACAAATTTACTCCGTCGAGGGCCTTGCGTGCAGAATTCCAATATATGAAAACAGACCAGGATTTTGGTAGTTGGTTATTTGGTTTGGCGGAATACAGTATTGCACCTACTTGGATATTCGAAGCATCAATAATGTATAACATTGATCCAAAGAAGGCAAATTCTAAAGGACTCATCGAGAAAACATTATATCCTACAGCGGGTTTAGTATTTCTTAATGATGCTCAAAGATATAGTGTTCGTTATGTAAAACAAGTGGAGGGCATTGTATGTAGTGGTGGTATATGTAGATTAGAGCCAGCATTCAGTGGAGTGCGTTTTAGTATGAATACAACCTTTTAATATATTTATAAAACATATCCAAATGAGACAAATAAATAAAATTATCGTTTTTGTGATCGCTGTGATCACCATATTCTCCTGCAATGAAATCATGCTCAATATCGAAGATCCTGTCATTCCAGACTCAGGTCGTATTGTGCTTCTAGAAGAACTCACGGGAGCTAGTTGTCCTAATTGCCCGAAGGGAAGTGCATCTATCCAATTTATTTTAAGTAAACATCCTGGAAGAGTAGCTGTTGTGGGTATTCACGGAGATTTTTTATCACAGCCTATACATGACAAAAGTAAATATGATTTCAGAAATCCTAAGGCTAAAGACCTAGAAAATTGGTTTAAGCCATGGTACGGAAAACCCGCCGCTACTACTAATAGAATATTGACAGATGACAATCAGGAGCCATATGCGATCAGTAGTCCAGACTTATGGCTTGCTGAAGTAGAAAGAGAACTCCAAAAGCCGCACCAAATGAATATCTTATTGAAATCAGACTACGACGAAGGTAATAGAACGATAAACCTAGATGTCTCAGCGATCCCTTTGGTAGATTTGAATGGTAATTACAACATTAGCGTCTACATCACGGAATCAAAGATCA
>JBBRJL010000144.1:0-6560 GCA_038219375.1 Chitinophagales bacterium
TGTATGTTGAACCTGAGAACAAATTTGAGCTCAAAAATATAGTATCATTATAACAAACCGGTGAATTTGTCGTAATCAACGGTGCTTGTGGTTTGTTCCTTATGTCGATATTCACCGTATTAGATCTACCTGAAATACAACCTGCCACAGTAGCTTCAAGTGAATATACTCCTGTGTTAATTGCAGCGGCATTTAGGACTTGAAGACCTGGTAATGCGGAACTTTGCTGGCCCAATGGTGTAGTCCAGGTGTAACTTGCATTTGGATCTCCATTAAGTATTGAAATTAAAACGGTATCTCCACTACAATAGAATGGTGCTGCGGAAATAATAGGTACAGCGGGTATCAAATTGAAGTTTACCGATGTAGTGAATGGCTTTGATGGGCATCCTTCATTCAACACAACTAGGGTGTAAATTCCTGTATCTTTTAGCGTGATATTTGAGATGATTGGATTTTTCATATTTGAAGCAAATCCATTGTTTGATGTCCATAAGTACGTATATGTGTCATTATTTGGGAAAATAGATGGGAAAAAATTAATAACATCTGTCGATCTCATACATGGCTCTGCATTGTTGCTCAAAGCGGTAATTTCTGGGATACTCACGACCTTTACAATGGTTACTGCATTGTTTTGGCAAGCGGTAGGCGTGGTGATGGTTACAAAATATTCTCCAGCGACAGCTAGGATAGTAGGGTTCGATATAGACGGGATATTTGCTACAGGTCCATTCCATTTGTAGGTGGCATTGGGTACAAAAGTAGCTTGTAATTGTATAGAATCACCTGCACATACGGGCCCTGAATTGGTAGCTCCAATTTCCAATAAATTATCTATTGCTATCGCCTTGCCTAATGAAAATTCTGAAAAGCAAGTGCCTTTGACTACCCTCACTTTCCATGTACCTTGTAAACCTGTCTGTGCATTGGTAATGATGAGGCTATTGTCCATAGTTACTTGAAATAAAATGTCATTTAGATACCATTCATACCTTTCTCCATTTGGTGAGTTTATGGCTATCATATTGAATGTAGTGCCTTGACAGAATATATCGGCGGAACTTATACTTGGTCTCATGGGGCGCTCGAGTATGACTACTGTGGTAATAGCTGTATCTGACACACAATTACCGTTTTTTATGACCAATGTGTACTTGCCGGCATTTGTATTATTTGCATTTGTGATGATGCTAGGTAGTCGTCCTGTTTCGTTGTACCCTGCGGGACCCGACCATGAATATATAAAGTTTGCATTATTGACAGGTGTACCGAGTACGATGTTATCTCCTTCACATGGTGATAGTAACAGGCTATTTACAGAGGCAACTGGTCTTTCACTTACCGTCACTTTTAGTAATGAAGATGGGTTGGAGGCACAATCAGGACCTTTTGCAATAATGTAGTAAAAATGTACACCTCTAGCTGGAGTAATCACCAACTCAGGAGATTGGGTTATATTTAATATTACACCTGTAGGGAAAATACCTTCATACCATTCATAAGATATATTACCACTATAATTTGTGGTAGTAAGTATCAATTCTGTTCCCTCACAAATAATGTCTTGATTGGGTACTAATGTTGGGTTCGTAAGTGGTTGAATATTTACCAAAATAGACCCTACTGAAACACACCCATTAAATCCTGTCACTGTCAGTATATAGGTACCATTAAAAGCTTCATTTACATTAGGAATAAATGGATTTTCTGTAAAAAACTCTATAGTACCAGGTCCTTTCCAATGGAATGTGTAGGTATTAGGTACACTAGAAGGTGGTACATTGGCAAATAACTTTAAGGTGTCATTCGTACATAATCCGGCAGAGAATGTAGGCATTAGTTCGCCTGCTTTTACCCTTACGAGTGAGGTGCAAGTGTCAGAATTTCCTTGATTGTCTGAGACGATCATATCCACTTCTATATCTGCACCTACCATCGAGCAGTCCAAGGTTGGTGGATCGAAGGTAATACTTGTGATAGCACAATTGTCTGTACTTCCGTTATTGATGTCAGATACTTGGATGATATAAGGTTCGAGTCCTGATGGATGTATATTGATAGCAGCATTTTTACATTTTGCTAATGGTTTTTGATCGTCTAGCACAAAGATTTCAAAACTACAAGTACCTACATTATTTGCAAGGTCTTTTGTACTCAATGTAATGATATTTCTCCCACCGTTTAAGATAAGGTCTAAGTTGAAGAGGTTACTATTTATCGCCATATTATTAATGACTGTAGCTCCCGAACTACTTATATTAAAGGTAGCATCAGCATATTTCAGTTTGCCTTGTATGTAACTTTCATTATCAGTGGTTTGATTTTGGTTTAGGGTGATACATGGATTTATGCCTCCATTTTGTACGCTTGGACCTGCATTTGGTATAGCTAGGAAAGAAACTTGGTTATTGACAATCCAAATATTAAATATATCATATGGTATGTCAAAAGTCGTTCTAATTAGGCCACATGGTTCCGTTGCTGTAGAAATGGGTGTATTGCCAACGATATATCCACCTGGACCTAGGATTTGGAAAAATTCTCCTGAATTGCCATTGTCACCATAAAACTCTATTTCTAAAGTGACATTTTGATCGTTGTGACGAATAGGAAATACTTCTGTAAAGACCAATTGTTTGTTTCTCGCCAAGTGTCTTCCTGTTGCATCATCATATAAGAATGAAAGTAATGCGGCTTCTTTGGATATGGGACTTATTTTTTCATACACTCGACCCAAAAGACAATTTTCAGTGACTTGAAAATTGATTGGTAATGATATCGTATCTCGACAAACACCATTACTTAAAATTGAGGTAGCATTTGGTGGGCAATTTATGATAGGTTTTACTTCGTCCACTACTTCTACAGATACGCTACATATGGAATTATTGGCAGCACAATCAGTATAATGAAATTCTACCACATGGCTACCTGTAGACAAATCTAATGATAGTGAAGCTACATTTTCTAATGAAATAAAGCTGGAATTATCTATTCTGTAGCTTTTTTGAATGGTATTGATTTGATCTATTTCGATACTTATGGTTGTCTCTATAGCACCGCCTGCACAGATGTCATTTATGGAAAGTACTGGACTTCCTGACACAATATTTGGCTCAAATAATAGATCTATAAAACCATCTTGAATCCAATTTGTAACTTTATCCTTTGGCAATATAAGTTCAAACATTCTATTGGAACATTGACCTTGGCCAATCTGAGTTTGACCTAAGATTTGACCATCTTCATCTTTGATAATAAAAAATTCTGTCGCATCGTCTATATCGAGATTCTTTAGGTTTATAGTTAGGATAGCATCTTCTGTAGGCGACGAAAGTGAAGGATTAAATGGACCTACTTTCATGGTGACTGGATTTACTATTGACTCGTTATTGCCAGGATCATTGGAAGTGACTAAAGCGGATACCTTTCTTATGATAGGTGATTCTGATTCGACACAATTGTCTGTTGCACTTGGAATAGTGATTTCTACCACTGCGCTACATCCTTCAATATCTGTCGATAACCTGATAGCATCCGGACAATTGGTGATCACAGGTGCGTTTTCATCATTGACACCAAAGACTGCCGACGTCACAGCATGGTTCCCACAATTATCATAATAGACGAAATCTACTTCCACATATCTCAGATAACCTTCTAGCGATGATGGACAATTTTGCGTCGGTAAACCCAAAGGTCTGACCCCAGGATAAGTTTGGTCATTATTAATATCATAACTACCTTTGGCAGCCGCAAACATTTGGAACGTACCACAACTAGGAGATGCCATTGAGCCGCCCATATTTTGCAACCATACCGCTAGCAATGCATCATAATCTTGCTGAGATTGGCAATCATATGATTGTGTTTCAGCCGGCTTTGTGATGATTGGATCAATATCTTGCAATACGTTTAATACTTGGACGAAAGTCGACATATTACCACACACATCCGTAAGTATGTAGGTTCTGTCTATAATTGTGGTGCATCCCGCCGACCTTACTACATCGTTAAATGATACAGATACGGCACTACAATTGTCATTAATATTATATAGGTATGTGCTATCGGGATTATCTGCATAAGTAATGCATGAGATGTTAATTACAAGTAGCGAATCAAAACTTGGCACTTTATTGTCCCTAACGGTTATTAATTGTGGATGAGATGCTGAGTTTCCGCATGCATCTGAGACAGTCCAAGATCTAGAAATAGTATAATTGTAAAACGAGCATTGATTTTCATCTGTCCCTTTGGTTGATGTTTGTACTAATACAGGTACCACATTCATATCACAATAATCAACGGCTACAATACTAGGAGCAGGAATGGCGCTACAATCTACGGTGATATCCGCAGGTGGTGAGACGAAGATAGGTGCAACGTTATCCACCACTCTGAAGTTTGTGGTACCAGGAGTAATAGTAAGATTAGTACAAAGATCCCTTACAAAAAAGTTGATATTCAATGTCCAATTACATACGCCATCAGGAATAGTAGGGTAGGGCCCATTTGCTATATTGCCCGAGCCAGACTGAATGGGCGCATTGCCCACTAAGATGGCATATTGGAAAGTAGACCAATTGACTGGATTTGAACAAGCATCTGTGGCTACATAACCAGCTTTGTTTTGTATCCATCTGATCAATGTATCCCTGATCCCTACTATACAATTGTACTGCACATTGGGGACTGTATTGATACTTGGTCCGACATTATCTAGGGTGTAGAAATGGGCTGATGTAGGTGTGCTTTTATTTCCGGAAGGATCCACTGCTGTAAAAACAATTTTGACTATGTTTTTGATCCTACATATCGTATCCGCAGGCATATTGAATAAAACAATGGCTTCTGCCAAAGTGAGATTAGCTTCAAATGTTGCTGAACCAGAATCATCGTTTGCTGTGGCACCACCCGAATTATTATACCAAGCAGTCAGTTTGCCGATTAGGTCAAGTGTAGTGCCGCACGCAAAAGTCGTATCTCTCGCAGGAGATGTGATGATAGGTGCCTGTGTATCTTGCGCAGAAGTAGTAGCAATCTGTAGAAAAACAATAAGTATAGATGCCACAGTGTGTATGCAAATTGACCTATTGGTAAGTCTTTTGATAGAATAAATAAGACTTTGCATCTGTATTTTTTACTATTTATATAAAAAGGCCCACAAAACCCTAAATTCAAACAGTATGTATCACTTAGGTGGATACTGTTCATGGGTATTATGCGGATGAATATTAAACTCAGGTTGGTGTAAACTACTGATTACACGTCGCAAAGGTAATCCAAAAATTGGGTAAACTATGATGATTAACCCTGAATTATTGGTGGAATAGTATATGCAGAGGACAATTTTGTCATTTTCTATGGTTAAGAAATAAAAAAAGCAATACCTTGTGTGGCTTTAATGAGAATGTTTTCATTCCATAAAATATTAGATTTATTTTGCAAGGATACATTTACTTAATACTTACCATCATCTTTGAGTCAGTGGCCATAGTCCTGATGAAACTCGCTGATGGTACAAGTAATAAAACTTATCTTGTCATAGGTGGACTTTGTTACGCAGCTACTTTTTTCTTATTGACGATGGCGTTGAAGTACTTGCCGATGGGTTATACCAATGCCGTTTGGGCTGGGGCAAGCACATTTTTTGTATACATAATAGGAGCCACCTATTTTAAAGAAAAGACGTCTTTGATAGAGTTTTTTTTCGTTTTCTGCATTTTGGTAGGCATTATTGGGCTCAATTTTATGTCAAAAGGCAAATAAAAGGATAAAATCTCCTTATTTTATGGAAAAAAGCACTGACAGTATTTTGTAAATCAAACTATTATCTTACCTTTGCCGCCCGAATTAAAATTTTTTATTCATTAAACAATACTTCAAAAAAATATGAACCATTATGAAGTTACCTTCATCATCGATCCCGTTCTGTCAGGTGATGAAATAAAATCGACAGCTAGCATATACGAAACCCTTCTAAAAGATCAGGGAGCAACTATAGTGCATGTACAAGAAATTGGTTTAAGTCAAATGGCTTATCCTATCAATAAAAAATCTTCAGGTGTGTATTACTGTATAGAATTCAGTGCACTTAACGGATCTGCTATTGCTAAAACAGAACTAGCGTTCAGAAGAGATGAGCGTATCATGAGATTTCTTACGATCAGACTTGACAAGTATGGTGTTCAGTACAATGAAGACAGAAGAACAGGTAAGATCAGTGCTTATAAGAAAAAAGAAGCAAAAAAGAAACCTTATGAGAACGGTCCAGCACCATTCGCAGGTAGGGATGCAGCGCCAGCAGTTGTTGCAGCTCCAGTAGCAACGCCAGCTCCAGTAGTGGTAGAAACTCCAGTAGCAACGCCAGATCCAGTAGTGGTAGAAGCTCCAGTAGTGGTAGAAACTCCAGTAGTAGTAGAAACTCCTGTGGTAGAAGAAGCTCCAATGGTAGAAGAAACTCCAGTGGTAGAAGAAACTCCAGTGGTAGAAGAAACTCCAGTGGTAGAAGAAGCTCCAGTGGTAGAAGAAGCTCCAGTGGTAGAAGAAGCTCC
>JBBRJL010000145.1:0-6545 GCA_038219375.1 Chitinophagales bacterium
GTTTGGATAGTATTTGATAATAAAATTACTAGGTCATTAACATTATATCTTAAAAAAGATAATTCCTTTTTTAATGTATTTCGATCAGATACTAACTCTGTAAATTTTGACGAATTTAAAACTATTGCACTTAAAAAAATAAAGCATATTAAATAGTTCATGAATTTTTAAAGTCAAACAATCAGAAATAATTTTTAGTTTAGTAAATAAAATTTGGATTTTGAGATTTAAAAATAGAATTCAAAATGGACGTATAGACGCTGCATTATTTATACTTTTTTTATTAATTCTTATTTTTATAATAAGTGTTAAATCAGTTTTAGTTTTTTCAATAATTATTATAACTTTAACAATATATGTGTTACAGCGATGCTATTCTTACGATACCGCTGGCAATAGAACACAACGGACATGTAGTTTTTTTAGAATTGTGGACAACGAAAGCGTTGATATAGCAAATGTAAAAGCGGATCTAACTGAGTCAAGATCAATAGAAAATGAGACTGTCTCAAATGTCACCATTGTACCTAATCCAGCGTCTACTGTGATAGAAATAGTAGCTGAAGGATTCAGTAAGTCAGCTTCATGGACAGTTGTGTCTCAAGAAGGAAAGATAATAATGTCAGGATCACTCATCTTGGGTCAAAAAGTTGATATCTCCCATCTGCAGGAAGGTTTATATTATTTACGTATAAATGAAGGTGACAAATTAGTTACCAAGACATTTATTACCACAGGGAATTAAATAATTATTCATTTTTAAAATAACAAACAATGAAAAATCGTGTTAGCATTATTTCAACTTTTTGCTTTATTCTTATCTGTTTTAATATTGGATGTACTCAAGACGAAAACAAAACGTCTATCGATGAAAAATACAAAGACTGTTGCGGCACCGATCCTAAAGTGATAGAATTGCCAGGAGGAAACTCTATTTATGTACCAAATGTTTTTACTCCCAATAAGGATGGTATTAATGATTTGTTTTATCCGATAGCAAAAGATCAGGATATTAAAAATTTTAGTATATCAGAACTAAAGATTTATAACATGAAAGATACCATAATATATTACAGGCCTGATTTTAGCTATACTATAGATCTACAAGATGCGGCATGGAGTGGTCAAATGCGAGCCAATATATTTAATGAGACACCATATAAACCTGATCAAAAGTATGAAGGAGGGCCATTTAAGTATAGCTTTGAAGCTATTTATGTTCTTAATGATGGCTCATTAGAAGTGAAATTAATAGAAGGACAAGCCTGCATGATTCGTTGCGAAGATGAAGTTTCAGAATTACGAGATAGAGTAGGTTGTTTTTTTCCTGTGCAAGGTGTAGACGGAGCTTTTAATACACAAATAAGCAATCAAGAGAATGATTGTTTTAAGTGATTACTATCAAAGAGTCAATATTATCAATGGTAAGGAAAGCACTGACAGAAAGGTATCATGTGCTTTCCTTTTTATTGTTCGAAACATCCGTACTTGCAATTTCACTATAATTATTGTAAATAAAAGAAATTAAAGCCGAAGTAACTGGCAAAGTTTCTATGGGGAATTTGCTAGTACTTTAGTTTTAAAAAATCACCTTATCAAAAAGCCATAATGATATTTTTCATTATGGCTTTTTTTGTTTAACAAAGGGTTTGATAAAAGAATAATGGTGAAAAGGTGGTCTTTTAAGATTTCCTTAACAGTTTGAAAAGCTTTACTAAACAACATCTAACCTACTATTTTGTTAAGACTTTCTTAAATAAATTTAGCTAGTTTACTTAATTCTCCACAATTTGATATTTATGTATCAACTTTTGTAAAATGTAGTGAAACTAGATGTATTCTAAAACGAACCAAATGAAGCGATATTTGATTTTGTGCCTTTCGCTATCGGCATTGGCATCTTGTAAACAGGATAATTCTAGTCATGATCATTCACAACATGAACATTCATCTAGCAACTCATTAGAAGATGTTAGTCCCGAAAACGCATATATGGTAAAAATGTTAGATTCAATATACCAGATAGGTGACCCATCTAAGAGTTATAACCTTAACTTCAAAAAGGCTCAATTATATAAACAAAAGTCTGATGCAGCTACAAATATTTCTGACAAATCCAAACTATTATTTCAATGTGCTGATGAGCTATTGAACGCTGGGATGACACAAGATGCTATTGGCATTTTCGATACTTTTTTGGCACAAGCTGCTAAAGAAAACATGCCTATGAACGACATATCCAAAATGATTCATGAAAAAATGGCAATAGCATACCTTAGATTAGGTGAACAACAAAATTGCGTTGCAAATCACACGGCATCATCATGTATCATACCATTACAAGAAGAAGGTTTTCATACTCTGAAGACTGGTTCAGAAAAAGCTATTCAACTATATGAAAAAGTTCTTACACAATATCCGAATGATTTGAGCAGCCGGTGGTTATTAAATATAGCTTACATGACATTGGGCAAATACCCGCAAGACGTACCAAAACAATGGCTAATTCCAGTTCCACCTTACAGTAAAAGTAATAAATTACCTTATTTCAAGGACATAGCTACAAAGGTTGGACTCGATGTATTAGGCATGTCAGGTAGTGTCAATGTAGATGACTTTAACAATGATGGATATTTAGATATTTTTATGACTGCATATGGTCTTAATGAACAATGCAGAATGTTTTTTGGTGATGGAACTGGTGGATATAATGATGTCACGGAGACGGCAGGATTAAAAGGCCTGACTAGTGGACTTAATACGATCCATGCAGATTATAATAATGATGGTTTTGTTGATATATTTATAATGCGTGGCGGATGGCTTAATCTAGGAGGGAATATTCCAAATTCTTTGCTCAAAAATAACGGAAATGGGACATTTTCAGATGTAACCAAGTCAGCTGGTGTGCTCTCATTTCATCCGACACAAACGGCTACTTGGGGAGATTATGACGGAGATGGATGGTTGGATTTATACGTAGGCAATGAATCGTTTAAAGATATGGGCAGTATTCATCCCAATGAATTTTACCATAATAATGGCGATGGGACTTTCACAAATGTAGCATCAACGTACGGGCTTGATCTAGTAGAATTTTGTAAGGGGGTCAATTTTGGTGACGTCAATAATGATGGACTTCCTGATTTGTATGTTTCAGTTATGGGAGGCAACAACAAATTGTACATGAATCGGGGAGGAAAAGATTACTCAAATTGGAAATTCCAAAATATTGCTCCAACAGTAAAAGTAGAAGGTCCGACATTTAGTTTTCCTAACATATTTTTCGATTATGATAATGATGGAAATCTAGATTTATTGGTTTTTGGTTACTCTTCTAGCAGGTTATTAAATTTGGCAGAAGATGCTACCCTCGAATATTTGGGAAAGGAATCAGCAGGTGAAAAACCAAGGCTTTATAGAAATCTTGGAGGTGAACGATTTGAAGACGTTACATTAAAATCAGGATTTAACACTGCTGTATATGCCATGGGATGTAGCGTAGGAGACGTGGACAATGATGGTTTTCCAGATGTGTATGCTGGTACGGGTGCGCCAGATCTTAGAACGATTGTACCCAATAGATTCTTTAGAAATGATAATGGTAAAAGTTTTGTAGACGAAACAAATGCAGGATTTGGACACATTCAGAAAGGTCATGGTATTGGTATGGGAGACCTAGATAATGATGGTGACCTTGATATTTATTGTGTGCAAGGTGGTGCTTTCGAAGGGGACGTCGCCTATAATCTGCTTTTTGAAAATCCTGCAAAAAATACCAATTGGATAAAACTGAATCTTGAAGGCACTCTAAGTAACAAGTCAGCTATAGGTACAAGAATCCAAGTGAAAGTTACGGGGAAAAATGGCAAAGAAAGGAGTATTTATCGATGGGTAGGGGCAGGAGGAACTTTCGGAAGCTCTAGTTTGCAACAGGTTATTGGATTGGGTGATATAAAGCAAGTGAATGAAATACTTGTTAAATGGCCATCAAGAAAAAGTTCACATCAGTCTTTTACAAATATTGAATCTAAGGCAACCTATAAAATTATTGAGGGTCAGCCAAGTTTGACTAAGTCTCCACAGAAATTAGTATCTTTTAAAGTTAATAAAGATGCTCACCATCACCAATAACATCAATTTTGATCACGTCGTAGATTCTTTACACACGATGAGATAGCTCAAGTAAAAAGTTTAGAAAGTACTAAATAATATAGCTGAGGTTTAATAGCCTAATAAAAAAACATCATCAGGTATTGACATTTATTGTTTTTAGCCTTATTTTTGAAAAGCGGCAAAATATTTCTTCATATAGCAGGAGTAAGAAATTTCAACAATTAGATTTATCTTGACAGAATACTATTTCAGCGAAGTTGTCAGGTTAGATGACATATCTTTCAGGTATTTGAACGATATCACATAAGTAATCCATGAATTTTAGTTTTTTTAGTATTAACTATTCTATTTAGATTATATTTGCCCTATGAATAATTTACACGATAAGTTTGTCAAAGATCGTTTGCAAAACAAGCAGAATGCCATTGATTTTCTAAGGCTTGCTTTGCCGCAAGATATATTGAATATACTGTCTATAGAGACTATTACGCCTACCCAATCTTCGTTTATAGTTGATGAAATGAAAGAGCTTTTTGCAGATATCATTTACAATTGTAAGCTCAGTACAGGGCGAGATGCATATTGTTCAATTCTGATAGAACACAAAAGCTATAAAGATCCTTTCATTGGTTTTCAGATCAATGGATATTTGGCTGCTGCGTATAGCCAACAGATCAAAAACAAAGAACCCTTTAAAGTGATCTTGCCCCTTGTTTTTTATCATCACAAAGGTGTGTGGCACTATAGACCGATAACCTCCTATTTTGAAGACATACCGCAGGAGCTATTAAGATTTATTCCACGATTTGACATCATACCATTTGACGTAAATCGCCAATCGGATGAGACCCTCATGAGCATTAGAAATGTGGCGATTTCTACTATGATATTAACGCAAAAACACCATCGTAATCCATATGAGCTAATTGAAAAAATGGAAAAGATATACGAATCTTTACAAACTCAAGAAGAGAGGAACTCTTTTAATAGTAATTTCGTTTATATAATGTTGCTCAGTAAAAAGGAAGACAACATCATTGAAATTTTTCAAAACAATAGTGAAAAACCAATAAATCAAGTATTTATGACACTTTACGAAGAGATAACGCTCCAAAACAAGATGGAAGGAGAGCAGATCGGTATCCAAAAAGGAAAAATTGAAGGAAAAATTGAAGGAAAAATTGAAGGAAAAATTGAAGGAAAAATTGAAGGAAAAATTGAGGTTGTTTTATCTCTTAACGACGATCACATTTCAGTAGAGCAAATAGCTAAATATACTAGACTTTCGACTGATGAAGTTGAAAGTATTTTGAAAGAAAACAATAGGGAAAAGTAACCCTCGATATTCTATTATGTAAATTAAGTATTTATGACACTTTACGAAGAGATAACGCTCCAAAACAAGATGGAAGGAGAGCAGATCGGTATCCAAAAAGGAAAAATTGAAGGAAAAATTGAAGGGAAGATTGAAGGAAAAATTGAAGGAAAAATTGAGGTTGTTTTATCTCTTAACGACGATCACATTTCAGTAGAGCAAATAGCTAAATATACTAGACTTTCGACTGATGAAGTTGAAAGTATTTTGAAACAAAATGATAGAAAAAATAACTTACGACTATAGCTTTTTTATGTCAAGTATTTATGCTCTAGAAGGGATAACAGCACATATTCTGAATTATCTTATTAAGTCGCCTTCACAGTTTATATAAGAAAAGGCTCTAATTAACTACACCATCACCCTTTCATCTTTGAAGCCATCATCTGTATAAGCTGTAGTGCCGTTTTCATAGCATCCGACATTTCTTTGTTTTGATAGATGTTGTACGTTGCCGCATTAATAGCATGCTCACCATCACCAGTAACATCATTGTGACCACGTCATAGATTCTTTACAGACGATGAGATCGCTCAATTAAAAGGTTTAGAAAGTACTAAATAATATAGCTGATGTTTAATAGCTTAATAAAAAAATATCATCAGGTATTGACATTTATTGTTTTTAGCCTTATTTTTGGATTTTGTTGTCTATTTATTGGCTTAAAAATTTTAAAAATGAAGTTTTATTTGATTTCAATATTTCTATTCGTTTTGGGTATCATGAATGCTCAAAATGCTTTTATTGGTACTTATGAAGGCGTATTTAATGGGGATAATATTTCATTAATATTGATGTCAGATGGTGGCGACAAAATATCTGGTACTATGCAGGATAGTCAAAATAAGTATGTGGTCAGTGGTGATGTCTTCAAAAACGACTTTGTTGGTCAAGCTGTAGAAGCTAGTCTGGGAATAACATTTAGTATGACAGGAGTACTAATAGGTAATGTCTTTAATACGATTCTTACTTTCGAATATTTAGGAGAAAAACACGCTATGAAAGTTGCCTTAAATAAAATAGACTCAGCGAATCAAAATAATATGCCAAATGA
>JBBRJL010000146.1:0-6529 GCA_038219375.1 Chitinophagales bacterium
CCATTGGCTATTGCATGTGAACGCTGCATGATTTGCCATGAGTTGTACTGATCTGAATTAGTCTCTTCATCCTGATACGCAGCCCAACCAATCGCTGTCGGATAAAACATAATCTCAGCTCCCCTGAGCGCCGTGATTCTACTCGCCTCAGGATACCACTGATCCCAACAAATGAGTACACCTATTTTTGCAAATTTGGTCTGGAAAACTTTGTATCCCAAATCTCCAGGAGTAAAATAAAACTTCTCATAAAATGCAGGATCATCAGGTATGTGCATCTTGCGATATTTGCCCAAATATGTACCATCTGCGTCTATAACAGCGGTAGTATTATGGTAAAGGCCCTCAGCTCTTTTTTCAAAAAGCGAAGCTATAATTACGACATTATGTTCTTTGGCTACAGCGGATAATGTTTCTGTCGTTTTGCCAGGGATAGCTTCTGCAAGAGCAAAATTATCGTAATCCTCCACATCACAAAAATAAAGCGATGTAAACAATTCCTGCAAACACACAATATTTGCGCCCTTACCTGCTGCAATTTTTATTTCCCTAATGGCTTTATCTAGATTGTCATCCGTGTCTTTAACACAAGACATCTGTACTAATCCAACTTTTACTTTTGACATAAGCTGTAATACAATTTAAGGTTGCAAAAATAATAAAAAATACGGACGTGGGATTAAAATTTTGAATTGGTAAAAACGTAAAACTTTTACACCTATACTTTTAGTTGAATGTGCATTACTATATAAAAAAAGGCTACACTTTACTCCATCGCTTACTCGCCCACTCCTTCTGTGCATCCATGTTATGAAATGTCCATGCCAATATCCTACTCGTCTTATTACCTTGTCCCATCGGAATCGTTCGACTTTCAAATGCACCAATTCTTTCTAGCGTTTGATAAGCTCTCTTAAGATTAGACTGCTTCGAAATCAATGTGGTAAACCAAAGACAGACCGTTGCGAATCCTTTACTTTCTGTGATCATCGACTGTACGAATCTATCTTCTCCTCCATCGCACCACAATTCGTTTTCCTGACCACCAAAATTTAGGACTGATTTTTTGAGTTTTAAGTTTTTTATTTTTCTGTCACTACCTGATTTAGCATCTTCGGCAGAAGCATGAAATGGCGGGTTGCATAGGGTCAAATCATAATATTCCCCATCTTCTATGACATTTTGAAACACACGTTTTGCATCAGGTTGTAACCTTAATGATACTTTACCTTTCAACAGGTCATTTTCATTGACGATATCCTGTGCTGAAGCCAATGACTTTGCTTGAATATCACTCCCTACAAACTGCCATCCATATTCTTTGACACCAATGATGGGATAAATACAACTAGCGCCTACACCTACATCGAGACAGTGAACATCAGAACCTGAAGGTACTTTACCAAAGTTTTTTTGAGCCAAAATATCTGCCACATGATGAATGTAATCAGCTCGTCCTGGTATCGGTGGACACAGGTAGCCATCAGGAAGGTCCCATTGTTGAATATCATAATAGGTCATCAGAAGTGAAGTATTCAAGGTTCTGACAGCTGCAGGATTTGAAAAATCTATCGATTCATCTCCATACTTATTTGGTAATACAAAAGAAGATAAAGCAGGATGTATTGCTATCATTTTTTTAAAATCATATCGCTCTCTATGTTTATTTTTTTTGTGCAATCGAGTTTTTTCGCTCGGAGCCTCCCTTTTTTCAGCTTGCTCAGGCTTCTTTTTATTTGACATAATAATTTGTTTGTATGATAAAATCAAGCCCTCATTAAACTTCATCATTTGACTTGAAGATCATAAGTTTTTACTAAGAGCTTGAAGAAGTGCAAATATGCACTAAATTTGTTACTTTAGCAAATACCATAGGTTAATATCAATAAAGTCATCGTTTATAATTGGTATGCACGTTCCTACCCTTTATACATTCTACGGTAATCGAGCAAATGAGTCAACTATATCTCAAATTAAATCACCATAACTATGAAAATTCAGACATGAATAACAGCCACAAAACTACAAAAAAAAAGTGTTCTGGCTGACATTCGTCAGTTTTAATAGAAGCCACAACTATAAATATTTGGATGTTGTGGCTGCTATTTAGATTGTGTGATGGCTACATTATTTTCTTCTTTTAAATTTTGAAAGCTCAGTATTCATTTGTATCTTTACTCAATATAAGGGATAAATTTTAAATTATCTAAACAGTAAAGTAATAAAACAAATGGACAGAATCAATCAACTAGAATTTGTAGAACATATCCGAAAAAGACCTGGAATGTATATTGGCTCCACACAAATTTCAGGTCTGAAACAAATGTTTTTATATCTTTTTGAACATATCAATTATCTAAATGGAGACATTAAATATGAAGTTAGTTTGTCTATCTTAGACGGCAAAAAGTTTGAATTTATATTTTCCAAAATCAGATACATAGAACCTAATGCTTTAACTTCTATAAATAATCACTCAGGATACCTAGGTTTCCCTTCTTTAAGTTGCTTATGCGAAAAATTTCAAATATATTGTAATGATGAAATATATTTTGAATCTTCACGAGGAAATTATGCTATAAGTGAATATAAACCTAATGATCAGTTATTGGATATAAAGTTTATCATCATTCCTGACGAAGAAATATTTGTGAATGTGGCATATTGTTACGGCTATTATTATGAATTCATTTTGTGGTTGAGCTATCTTATGGGTAATGTCAAATTTCATCTACATGAAAATAAAGATCATAGGCAGAACAATATTTTTGAACATAGGAATGGCGTTTTTGATCTATTTCGAGATCAACTTACAAAGTTTTACGTACCACCTTCATTTAGGTTTATGAAAGAATATAAATTTGAAAAAAATCATATAAAAGTTGCTATTGCTTATGGGAATCCATTTTATTCAAACTGCCCAAAAGAAGGCCCCAAAACTTTTGCATCCTTAAATGAATTACTCTGGGGTGGAGATTTATACGATGGTATTTTGTTAGGTACAATGAGAGCTTTAAAGTCAATCATATTAGATTGTGGCCTTATACCAGAGGTAAATAAAAAAAGAATGGAAACATCATTTTATATAGTGGCATCCATCAATAACCCTGACAATGAATTTATCTTTAAAGGTGCCACCAAATGCGCTTTGTATGATCCTAAATTAAAGGCATTTATATCTAAAACAATTGCAAAAGATGTCAAAGCACATTGTATTGGCAATCAATCGTTCATAGAAAAGACGATACTAAAATATTACACAAAAGAAGATTAAAACATATATCAATATTTACTAGCCATCTATTTTGACTTAAATGCTTCGTCACTCCATTGACTAATAAAAATCAAATAAAAAAATAGACAAAATGATATTAAATGTTAAATTTGTTACTTTATCAAAAGTCACCCTTTTATGTCTAGAAAGTCATTGATTAAATTCAGTCTTCAAATCTTCATTATTGCGGCACTTCTAAGCTGTCAACAAGATGATGAACGTCATGGCATCGCTTGGAAAAATATCGAAAAGGGATTGCAATCAGCCTTCATATCCGCAAAAAATGGTGATACTATCCTACTAGATGCTGGCCATTTTTGGTTTACACGTAGTCTGATGATGGATGGCAAATCAGACATAGTCATCATCGGCGAAGGAATGGACCAAACGATACTTTCATTCAAAGGTCAACAAGAAGGTGCGGAAGGCATAAAAATTTCCAATTGTAAAAATATTCAACTCATAGGATTCACAGTAGAAGATGCCAAAGGTGACAACATCAAAGTCACGGATACAGATGGTATTCTTTTCTCCAAAGTGAAAGTTTATTGGACCAATGGTGCAAAAGAGAGCAACGGTGCTTATGGTTTCTATCCCGTGCTTTGCAAACGTGTGGTCATAGAAGATTGTGTAGCTGCTCGGGCTTCAGATGCAGGTGTGTATGTAGGCCAGTCAGATTCTGTCGTGATCAGACGCAATACAGTGTATGAAAATGTAGCAGGAATCGAAAGCGAAAATAGCAATTTTGTAGAAATTTACGACAATCACACGTACAATAATACAGGTGGAATCTTAGTATTTGATCTTCCTGGCTTGACCCAATATGGTCATCACACTAGGGTATTTAATAATAAAGTCATAAGCAATAATCACACTAATTTTGCACCCAAAGGCAACATCGTAGGCATGGTGCCACCTGGCACAGGCATCATGTTGTTATCGACGAGAAATATAGAAATTTTTGACAATGAAATCACAGACAATCGTACTTGTCCGACAGCCATCATTAGTTATGATTTGGTGACAGAAATGTCTCAGGATAAAAAAGAAAACGACTCATCTGGCCAACCTGTCAATCATCAGTACAAATTGGATAGTCTGTATGATCCATATCCTAATCATGTCTTCATCCATGGAAACACTTTCTCCAATAAACATTGGTTTCCTACCTTAGAGTCCGATTTTGGGAAGTTGTTTTTGACCAAGTTTTTTATGGATACACCCGACATTGTGATTGATGGATTTTCTGACACCAAACTGAAAGACGGCTTTGTTTTTTGTATGGATCAATCAAATATTTCTTTTGCCAATCTGAATATTCCTGAAAACCTAAAAAATATTCTCACAGACCCAAGTCCATATCTATGTAAAGAAGGAAAAGTACGAGAAACAACCTTTAAATTTCCTGGCCAATAATCTCTAAATATCAAAAAAATGTCTCATACTTATCAATATAAGCTTTTAATTTCTACACTCATTTTCTTCACCGTATATATGATTCCTAATGCTTGTAAACATAAAGAACTAGCCATACAAGTCACAGAAGAAAATTATGTACACCGCAGCATAGAAGATGTAAAAGCTCTGAAAAAACTATCAGATTATGGCATGTTTGAATTACCACTTTCCGAGATAAAACCAAAAGATGGTGTGTTCCCTTACGATTTAAATTCGTCACTTTTTACAGATTATGCGCACAAAAAAAGATTTATTTATTTGCCAGAAGGTACAGCCATGACATATCACGCAGAACAAGCCTTTGACTTTCCAGATGGTAGTTTGATATTTAAGTTTTTTTACTACCCCAAAGATTTCAGACAACCAGAAAAGAACTTACAACACATAGAAACAAGGGTGCTCATTCGTGAAAACAACGATTGGACAGCACTCACTTACATCTGGAATGAGACCCAAAATGACGCTTTTCTCACCATTGCAGGCGATACAAAAACTGTAGCCTGGGTCGACGAATCTGGCAAAAACCAAACGGTCAACTACAGCGTACCAAATCTCATTCAATGTAAAAGTTGCCATGAATATGCAGGCGAAATGATGCCAATCGGCCCAGCTGCTAGACACTTAAACAAACCTTTTGCGTTTGGTGCTATACCTATCAATCAAGTAGATCATTTGATATCTCTAGGAAAACTCAAAGGTATCACAAGTGCAGTATCTTGCCCCAAAATATCAGATTACGCTGATACATCAATACCAACAGAAGACAGAGCTCGCGCTTACTTAGACATCAATTGTGCACACTGCCACAGACCCGAAGGTCCCGCTAAAAATAGTGCCCTCAATCTTTTAGCATCCGAAAAAAATCCCATTGCATACGGTGTCATGAAGACGCCAATTGCAGCAGGTATAGGTTCAGGTGGTCTCAAATACGATATCGTACCTGGCAAACCCGATCAATCCATACTGCATTACCGGATGAACTCTCTATATCCTGGAGTGGCTATGCCAGAATTGGGCCGGAAGATGGCACATGCCGAAGGATTGGCATTGATTACGGAATGGATAGAACTTATGGAATAATGAAAGATTTATTTTTTGGGACAGATATTCCGATAAAAATCTTACTTTTGTCAAGCACAACGTTTTTCAATTAAAAAGTTTCAATAACTTTACATACTTTTACTTTTACAAGTAATTAGAAAATGAAAATTAATAATTCAAAATTAAAAACTAAGACCTTACTTATAATTGCAATGCTTTTTACATTAAAATTAACTGGTCAAAATTTTGAAATTGATGTCTCATTTGGAATACCAAGATCAAAATTAATCTTTCACCACTATAATAAAATTGATGGCTCAAGCCAATACAATGATAAAGGGAGTCTATACTGCCTAGGTATCACAAGTGTAGGAAAAAAAAACTTTAGATTTCGTACAGAGATAGGTTTTGTCTCATATAACGATTATATTGATATCTCCTATAAGTATGATCAAGGTCAAGGACTAGATTCTGAATCTATCAATAGCTTCCTCTTTAATCAAAAACTTTATGTTGGCCTATTACCAGAATTAGTAAACAACAAAAAAAATCATTCCTTTTTCTTAAATGGTGGTTTACTTTTAGCAACAAATATTACCAATGACTTACCCAATTCAAATAGAAAATTGAATTCAGAATTAAGGAATTTTGGCATGAGTTTTAACACTGGTATAATTTTTAGACTTAGCTCAATTGGTTTTAAATTTAATGCTGGATTTTCACGATTCTTTAAAAGTCCCATTTATTCAAGATATG
>JBBRJL010000147.1:0-6518 GCA_038219375.1 Chitinophagales bacterium
GTATGCGTCAGTTCACCCATTACAAGCATTTTAATGCAGCAGCATTGATAGATGCAGCAGATGGATATGTAGCACACCTAAACGATGATGGCAAAATGATGATCACGCTAGCAGGAGCCATGAGTACTGCGGAACTCGGAAAGTCACTGGCTGAAATGATCAGACAAGATAAAGTACAAATTATCTCATGTACAGGTGCAAACCTCGAAGAAGATATCATGAATCTTGTAGCCCACTCACATTACAAGCGCATACCCAATTATCGGGAACTAAGTGCTCAAGATGAGTGGGATTTATTAGAAAACCATTACAACAGAGTCACTGATACTTGTATACCAGAAGAAGAAGCTTTCAGAAGACTTCAGAAACACCTGATCCAAGTATGGAGTGATGCTGAAGCTAAAGGTGAGCGCTATTTCCCACACGAGTTTATGTACAAAATGTTATTGAGCGGTGATCTTGAACAATACTACGAGATCGACCCCAAGAATAGTTGGATGCTTGCTGCAGCAGAAAAAAATATTCCAATCATCGTACCCGGTTGGGAAGATAGCACCATGGGAAATATTTTTGCATCTTACTGTATCAAAGGAGAATTAAAACCATCAACGACCAAAAGTGGTATAGAATATATGATGTGGCTGGCAGATTGGTACCCTAAAAACAGTGGTGGCAAAGGAGTCGGTTTCTTTCAGTTAGGCGGTGGTATCGCAGGGGATTTCCCGATATGTGTAGTCCCTATGCTTTATCAAGATATGGAGATGCATGATATCCCTTTCTGGTCATATTTCTGCCAGGTAAGTGACAGTACTACAAGTTACGGATCGTACTCTGGAGCTGTACCAAATGAAAAAATCACTTGGGGCAAACTAGATATCCACACTCCAAAATTTATAGTAGAGAGTGATGCAACTATTGTAGCGCCTTTAATTTTTGCTATTATCTTGGGTTGGTAAGCAATATTTTTCTAGTATATAATATAAAAGGAAATCTGTTTTTTCAAATGGATTTCCTTTTTTATTAAAGAGAAAAACATGTTTGTGAGCTATCAATAGCTTTTGATTATAAAAAATACAAACCCATTTCAAAATAATGAATGTTCTTTATTTAAGTAAGAAATCGTACTTTTGCACTCCAATGAATTAATGAGATGATTGATATAAAGGGAAGCGTTCATAAAATTTCAAATTTTGTTAGTCGGTTCTTAAGCCCGATTACCAAACCTATTTCTCAATTTTCGGCACCTTATCTGGCAAAGTGGAAAATATTTATATACCCTGTTACTAATAGTTGGGATGTATATTGTAAAAGAAATCCTAGAGAATCCAAAATTATTAAGTGGTTTTTTGGCATTATTCTTTTAGGATTAATGTCTATCACATTGATAATATTGCTTGCACTTTTCGGAGCTTTTGGCAAATTACCATCTACTGAAGAATTACAACAAATCGAAAATGCTAATGCCTCGGAGATTTATACATCTGATGGCGTACTAATAGGAAAATACTACACTGAAAATAGGACTACAATCGAGCTAGATAGCATTTCTCCTTACTTGATTACTGCTCTTTTGGCCATTGAAGATAAAAGATTTTTTGAGCATAGCGGTATAGATTTAAGATCTTGGATGAGAGTTTTTAAAGGAATTGCTACAAATACGCAAGGTGGTGGTGGCTCTACATTAAGTCAACAACTCGCTAAAAACTTATACCCTCGACAAAACTTCAAAATACCAGGACTTAGTATTTTTATCAATAAAGTAAAGGAAAATATTATCTCCATAAAACTTGAAAAACATTACAATAAAGAAGAGTTATTAACTATGTACCTTAATACTGTCCCATTTGGTGGAAATAGATTTGGTATCCAAGAGGCAGCAAGATATTTTTACAATAAGAGACCAAAACAACTTACGCCAGACGAGGCCGCCACTATGATTGGTATGCTCAAGGCAACTACGGCATTGGATCCAGTAAGAAATCCTAATGATTCTAAAGAAAGACGAAATCTAGTGCTAAGCCAAATGTTGAAAAACAAAGATTTCAGATTCGAATCCCAAGAAATGTCTACGATTTCAGCCATGATTAATTCTGGTGCAATAGTCCCTGAAGTTTACGATTCTCTCATTAGCAGACCTTTGGGAGCAGCCATTCACGAAGATATAGGCAATAATGATGGCACAGGCACCTACTTCAGGGAATATTTGCGTACCAAAATTCTCCCAAACATTCTGAAAGATATATTAAAAGAAGATGGCACGCCATATCGATTGTACACTGATGGGCTAAAAATAACAACTACATTAGATAGTAGAATGCAGAAACATGGCGAAGATGCAGTATTCAAACACATGTCATATCTACAAGAAGAGTTTGTAAAACACTGGAAAGGATATGAAGAAGAAAAACCTTGGGGAGACGATAAATGGATAGACGAACAAGTAAAAAGAAGTGATCGATACATCAAACTAAAAGAACAGGAATATTCAGATACGGAAATTGATTCTATTTTTAATGTTCCAGTTAGTATGAAGATCTTTAGTTGGGAGAAAATACCCATGGAGCTTGAAACCACCATGTCACCATTAGATAGTGTGCGATACTATTTCACCCTACTTAATTGTGGATTTATGGCTATGGACCATACCAATGGATATATCAAATCATGGGTTGGCGGTACTGATTTCAAATACTTCAAGTACGACCATATCCTAAGTAAAAGACAGGTTGGCTCTACATTCAAACCTGTAGTCTACGCAGCAGCACTTCAAGATAGTATAAAACCATGTCAGTTTTTTAGAAACAAACAAGTCACCATTGAAGATTGGACTCCAGGGAATTCTGACGGAAACTACGACGGATGGTACTCCATGGTAGGAGGACTTACCTATTCAACTAATGTCATTGCAGCCCAATTGATTGAAAAAGTAGGTATTCAAAAGACAATTGACCTTGCGAAAAAAATGGGTGTAACATCAGAATTACCTAGAGAATTCGGTATTTCTCTTGGTGCCGCTGATATATCCTTATATGATATGATGAAAGTATTCGGGACATTAGCAAATAAAGGCATTCGTCCTGAACCTACAACCATATTGAAAATTGAAGATCGGTATGGAAACGTTATTTATGACTATGAAGAATTAGTTAAAACCAATCCACTACTTGGGCCAAATGTTGTTGCAATGGATACTACCACCGCTTCGACAATGACAAGAATGATGCAATCTGTGATAGTATATGGAACAGGTAATAATCTGAGAAGTCAATTTGTACCTCATGGCGACTTTGCAGGCAAAACAGGTACTACCCAGAATCATTCAGATGGTTGGTTTATAGCTTACAACCCAACAATTGTTACTGGTGCTTGGGTAGGAGGACCTAGTCCAGCTGTACGTTTCAGATCAATGAATTTTGGTAGTGGCACAGCAATGGCATTACCAATAGTAGGAAATTTTTGGTATTCTGTCGCCATTGATGCTAAGAGTGCAAAAATTACCCAAGAAAAATTTGTCTTTGATCCAAAAATAAATGAATTAGTCGCTTGCCCTTTCAGAATAGGCATATCTCCAGATACATTCAAGTTATTAATGCAAGATACAATGTATAGAGACTCCCTAGTTCGCTCGGGATTCAAAAATATGAAAGACATCGTTCGCGAAAAATTTGGCTATCCTGTAGAAGAACCAGAAGGTGGAGAACTCGACAATTTGGAAGGTGATATTAAAGAAGGCTCATCAAAAGAAGAGAAGCCATCTAAAGATACAAAAAAAGAAGAATCAAAGGATGACCCGAAGAAAAAGGATTTAAAAAAAGGCTTAGAACAGAAGTCTCTACCAAATACCGAAAAATCAAAAGATCCACCAAAGAAAAATAATGGGTAGATGTTCATTATCCTTTAATATATAAATTATGGCAACACCACGCACGGTAGCCTTTCATACATTAGGCTGTAAATTGAATTTTTCCGAAACATCAGGCATTAGAAGGTCTTTTGAAAATCACGGGTATACAACTGTAGATTTTGAAACAGGAGCAGATATCTATGTTTTGAATACTTGCTCAGTTACGGACTTTGCCGATAAAAAATGTAGATATGAAGTAAGGCGAGCACTCAAATATGCCCCTCAGGCAAAAATCGTAGTGGTAGGATGTTATGCGCAACTAAAACCTCAGGAAATAGCTGAAATACCTGGTGTAGACCTTGTACTAGGTGCCGCAGAAAAATTTAATATCCTAAAATATATTGATGGTATCTCATCTTCATCTGACAAGGGGATGGTCATAGCAGGCGAAGTAAAAGAAGCAAATGTATTTATTGATTCTTTTTCGTTTGGTGATAGAACTCGATCTTTCTTGAAAGTCCAAGATGGCTGTGATTATAAATGTTCTTTCTGTACAATACCTCAAGCAAGGGGCAGCAGCAGAAGTGATACTATAGAAAATGTAGTAAATAATGCACACAAAATTGCTTCATTAGGAGTAAAAGAAATAGTCCTTACTGGTGTCAATTTAGGTGACTTTGGCAATGGCACAGATGTCATCGAAGGTTCAAAACCCAAAAAAGAAGCCTTATTTATCGATCTAATAAAAGAACTCGACCAAGTAGAAGGAATAGAAAGATACCGTATCTCATCTATTGAACCGAATTTACTAACAGAAGAAATCATAGATTTTGTGGCACAATCAAAAAGATTTGTGCCACACTTTCATATTCCATTACAATCAGGTAGTGACAAAATCCTGAAAGCGATGCGAAGAAGGTACCATAAGGATCTTTATAAACAAAGGGTGGAATGGATCAAAACAGCGATGCCACATTGTTGCATTGGAGTAGATGTAATCGTCGGTTTTCCTGATGAGACTGAAGAAGATTTTATGGAGACTTACCAATTTCTAAACGATCTTGATATATCCTACTTACACGTATTCACCTACTCCGAAAGAGCAAATACTGCCGCTGCAGAGATGGGAGAAGTAGTCCCGATGGAAGTCAGGAGGCAACGTAATGAAATGCTAAGAATACTGTCTCAGAAAAAAAGAATGGCATTTACTGCACCTTTTTTAGGTACAATTAGGTCTGTCTTGTTTGAGCATTCAAAGGAAGACAATAGGATGAGTGGATTTACAGACAACTATATAAAAATATCTTTACCCCATGACGGAGGTCTAATAAACCAGATTGAAACTGTTCAGTTAAACGATTGGGATGAGTCCTGTGAAACAGTAGGTTCGCATATAATTTACGAAAAGGTATAAAAATATCTTTTTTATACACCAAAAATCAAACATCATGCATCTAACAGATAAGCTCAAGAAGTTGAGTGACCATTTTTATGTAGTATTGGCAATTTTATGGACATTTATTACTATTTGGTTATCGTTGATTTCTGCCCGAACAGCTTCATCGTTCAGAGTTTGGGATTTTATAGGATTTGACAAGTTAGCACATTTAGGATTTTATGCCATTTTCTGTTTTTTATGGAGTATGGGATTAAGACAAAATAGTAATTTAAAAAATATTCCAATATTTTTTTCCATTTCTTTTGGTGTTCTTATGGAAATTTGTCAATTTTACCTTTCCAATGGTAGATCTTTTGAGCTTTATGATATTTTAGCTAATATTATTGGTTCATTTTTAGGAGTGATATTGTTTAAAAAAATAATTAATTAACCGCTTATGTTCAAAGAATTAGAAGTTTCAGGATTAGGTGTAGGAATGTTTTTCCTAATACTAATATTGCTGACTATTGGACTTATCATATACTATAAATCAAAGTATAGAAAGTATAGCGCTGAAGAACTTTCAGTAGCCAATACTAGTGCAAAGTCAAGTCTCCTAAATTCAAAAAAATTTCCTGAAGTCGATGTTTTCAAAAATTCAGGTAGTTTCTTTAATTTTGGTATGACAGCAGCAGTAGCAATTGCCCTTGTGACGATGAGTTGGACAACTTACGACAAAGTTGTCGATATTCCTACTGATGCCCTATTTATGGAGGAAGAGATGGAAGTCGATATACCCCGTACAGCTGAACCACCGCCACCGCCACCGCCGCCACCACCACCCGTAATTCAGGAAGTACCTGATACTGAAGTTATTGAAGAAGACCAACCGAAATTTGAAAATCAAGAGGTCACAGAAGAAACCAAGGTAGAAGCACCTGTACAAAAGGCAGCACCGCCACCACCGCCACCACCACCACCACCACCAGCAACTGATGAGATATTCAAAGTGGTAGAGCAAATGCCAAGATTCCCTGGTTGCGAAGATAAAGCAACTGAAGCAGAGAAGAAGTCTTGTGCAGATGCAGCGATGCTTCAATATATATACAAAAACCTTAAGTATCCAGCAATAGCTAGAGAAAACGGTGTAGAAGGAGGTGTTGTGCTACAATTTGTAGTAGAAAAAGATGGTGGTATAGGCGAAGTAAAGATCGTGAGAGATATTGGAGCAGGATGCGGTGCCGCAGCTGAAACAGTAATCTTAGGCATGAATAACATGGGTAAAAAATGGACACC
>JBBRJL010000148.1:0-6510 GCA_038219375.1 Chitinophagales bacterium
CCAAAGTAATTTCGACTACATTATCATTAACTTTTATGTAAGGTGAATTGTCCTGAATAATATCGATTACCCCTCTTAACAACGCAAATTTGTAAGTTGCTGTTTTGGCATCTCTTTCAATAATTTTACTAATGTTCTTGAAAATATCCTTGTTCATTTAGCCCTTATTTTCATTATACCACTTTTTTAAAACTCAAAGTTAAGCGATATATCATAAAAAATTAAATATTTAATAAATTATTATAATTGATTTTTATGATTTCTTAGGTTACACGAAAAATAGCTACGTTCAGAACAAGCGTATCTAAGATGATATGGCCCTGTGATGGAATTTTCTGTGGGTAAAGTATCGAAGTTACAAACTGAGTCCATCGAGGACATCTCAGCTGAAATAGAATTATTCATTAGGAAGAGTGTAATCTCGGATCCTTCAGAACTTAAAATTTTGTAAAAAAATATCTCCAAGAGCTAAAAGCCAACCACATCGAGAACTAAAAAGTCAGAAAATAAAGAATTTCATGTACCAAGACGACAATTTGTCATTATTTATATCTTCGATACAATATTTCCTTTATATTTGCCTTTGTTTAGAGATTGTTATAGATTATTACTTACGAACGTACTAAAACTTTTATGATGAAACATTTATTGACGAAACATTTCCTTTTCCTTTTCCTTAGCTTTTTATCCTTTACGACTCTGGCACAGGAGCAGATTACAAATATTATAGGAGCGGGATCAACGGCAAGGTATATCCTTAGAGAGTATGATGGTGAAAAATATATCATGACCACTCTCCCATTTGATTCGCTTAGGGTTTACAAGCTAGTTAACGGTGCCGCCTCATACCAGTACAGCCGGAAGTTTGACGGGATATATGCTATGTCTAGCTACAGAACAACGGACCAATTTCTCCTTCTGAGCAATGGCAATGGTTCAATAGCTTACAATTTCACAGATAATACCATGCTGGAAGTACCTTATGAAGGCTTATTGAGCTATACTAGTTGGTATAGTAGTCAGGCATTGGGTGATGAAATCATTTTAAAACAAAGCACAAAGGATTTTACAGAATCAAGACAATTTTTATATAACTTGTCTTCTGGTCAACACCAAATCCTTAGAGATGATCTTTATTTTTTGAAGTTGGGTGTGGAAAAATTATATGCATATACCTATACGAGTGATACCACTTACCAAATCTATGTGTTGGATAAAGAAAGTTTATCTATCATTGACTCAACCACCACACCAATATTAAATGGAGGTCAATATTTTTTTGATGGGGAAGATTATTTAGTGTATGCGCAAAAAAATAATATAAAAAGATACAATTTTCAGAGCGGCGATCATGAATTGGTTTTAACAATTGAATCACCATTTAGGAGTATGAAAATAAGCCAAAGTGATGATGAATATGTGATAGATGTAGATAATCTTAGCACCCACAATATGATACGGGTCCATTCAGAAACATTTGAAAGCAGTCAATTTCTAATAGAGAATGAATACGAGAGCCCGAGTCCTGACATCCTTTATGGAAAGTATTTAATATTTGGTTCAAACTTAGTGACCATTGATACTAGTACTGGAGTAAAAGTAATGTTTCCATCTTTAAGCAGAAAAGGTGGAAATGCAATATTAGAGAGTAGGTATATTATTTACTACAATAATAGTCAACACTTTATGCTAGACTTGGCGACGATGCAAAACTATGTCTTGGCACAAATGCCAATTCCTACATACGCTAGAAATATGGAAGTGATGTACGAAAATGGTATCTACTTATTGAATTTCGATAATATTTCAGGCAATAATAAAAAACTATTTGAAGTAAATCTAACTACAAAAATGGGTGTGTATTCTTCTAAAATCACTGGTACAAGTGAAGGTTTAATAAAAGATAGTAAATTAATAAAGGTAAAAAATGATGTAATATTAGTGAATAGCGAAAACATCTATTTGGTCAAAGGAAATACTACGACAAAGCTAAATACCCACCCACTGACTAAGATCCGCCACACAGATTTCAAAATTGCAAATGATGTCCTTTATTGGTGTGAATATGTAAATGGTGAATATAACATCTATAAACTTCAAGATGAAACAGCTGTCAAAATAGCAAGCATTCCTAATCTAATCGGGTTGCCCCCATATGGTTTTATAAATTTGTATGATTATGTCGTAACACCCAATGCTATTATTGTATCTAGTTTTGGTTTTGACGATAAACAATTTAGATATGATCTCCAAACAAACCAATTCGTACAAATATCTACAGTGGAAAGCTCAGAATATTTCGGATTTTATTACGAAGGTGATTATTACTATACCGCAGATAAAAAGATCGTTATTTTAAAATCAGACGGAAGTACTAAATCCATTAATGTATCAGCAAAACCGAACTTCTTTGGGCCATTTTTAACTTACAAGAACAGACTATTTTATGGTGATCGAAATGGTTTTTTTGAAATTATTGATGATAACTTAACATTGATAGTGGATCTCGACGATGCTGTAATTGTTACATTCAATGTATACAAAGGTTATATCCTAATTAGTGACTATCCGAATGATTACTTATATGACGGCACATCGACCTTTCACTTAATAAATAACTATAATCAATATCGAGGCGAAAATATCTTAGATGACTATTTTGTGATGTACGAAGGTGTTGGTACAAATACTACGGTAGCGTCTTTAGTAAATTTCAAGACAAATACTAGCATCACGTTACCTGCAGAAGTAGCCAATCTGAACAACATAAGACTATTCCGAAATGCAGAAAAATATGTGCTTATGGGTTCAGGTGGATTTTCGCCGTTCAATAAAGTTGTTCTCTTTGAGACAGATAAAAACTTTACCTTCTTTACGAAGATCAAAGAATTTGATGTTACAAGCCGAGGCTTAATATCATCCTTTACAGAATATACAAATGAAGGATTCCTATACACCGGCAATACCATGTATCTAATGGACACCTTACTCAATTTTGTGCCAATAGAAGGTCTTATTGGCGAAAACCAATCAAGTACCGTATTCGAACAAGATGGTTACTTCTACTTCGTAGCCATCCATCCGATCAATGGCAGACAACTATTCAGAATACAACCTTTCTCCCTACGTACATCTGTAGAAGATGACAACACAGTTTTCACTAAGTTAAATATCTACCCTAACCCATCTAGTCAAGAGATATACTTCGGAGAAGATGCTTATAGTCATGCAGAAGTCTACCACATCAGCGGTACCAAAGTACTGCAGTCGCCTATAGGCCAAGACAACAGACTCGACATAAGTAGCTTTGCCAATGGCGCTTACGTAGTGATTTTGACATCAGATACAGGATCTAAAAGTGTAGGAAAGTTTATAAAGGTGGATTAAAAAATAACATTTGAGTATATAAAAATTAACCACTGAGTACATAAGTTAAACACTATAAAAAATACTAAGGTACTATCTTAGTGGTCTTAGTGGTCTTAGCGGTAAAATTTAGTGATATTGGTGGTCAAAAACTATAGCATAATTATTAAAGATTAGTAACTATTCAGATATAACCCCGAATGGGGTGAAATATTAGTAACCACGGATGTAAATCCGTGGATAAAATGAAAAAATACCTAATTTTGGCGGTATTTTTGCCTGCAAGTTGCAAAAAATGTGCTTGTCTGCCTTTGGCATGGACAAAATGACTTTAGTCCCACATACACCTGAATAGTTACAAAGATTAGATAATTAGTTAACGTTTATTATCGTATCAAAAACAATAAGGAGAATATCAAATATGCATAAGAAAGGAAGCCATTCCTAGTGCTCTGTCAAGATAATTAGGTAACTGAAGTTTCGGAGATATTATAGTATTGGTAATAAGACAATTACAAATAATGAAATCTTATATACAAGTAATTAATGTGTTGTAATTAACTACTCAACTATCATAGAGGGAATTGAAATTTTTTGGTAAAAAACGGCTGATTATCAAATAATTGGTGTTTTCGGATTGGACTCACTATTAAGTTTCTTGAGTTTCTTTAGAGAATACCTTGCAAATAAATTTACAAGTCCAATAGGATTCAGTTGTGCTATGATGGAATTTTCTGTGGGTAAAGTATCGAAGTTACAAACTGAGTCCATCAAGAATACCTTGCTAATAAATTTACAAACGCAATAGAATGCAGTCGTGCTGTGATGGAATGATCTGTGAAGGAGTGATCTGTGATCTGGGAGTTTAAACATCAAAGTTACAAACTATGCCCATCGAGATTTGGTGATAAGGGAAAACAAGCCAACCAATGAAATATTCTCCCAGATGATCTTTATTTTTTGAAGATGGGTGTGGAAAAATTATATATATACACCCATACGAGTGATACCACTTACCAGTTGTATCGGTTGGACAAAGTAAGATTATCTAAAGAACAACAAATTAAAGCAATTCAATTAAATAATCATTTCTGAGCACTTTATCTCTTGTTTTATAGTATAAAAACGGCAGTGAAAGACCAGTTACACGAAAAGATCGAAAAACCTTGATTTGTCTATATGCAACCTGATACGAAATTAATTCTGTCAGCTCATTATCATTGAGATAAACTAGGCTTCCTGGTTTCAACTCACTTATACACTCTAAAGTAACAACCGGATTTATTCTTCGGGAATAGAAATCAAGCGACAACGAAGTCACGTTACAAATATATAATCTATCAGCAGTTATTTTTTTTTCAGCAACCAATTTACCCAATTGTGATGATGACTGATATTTTAAAAGATTCGGATAAAAATTAATGCTCATCATCAGATTAAACGAAATGGCAGTAATGATGGTCGGAATAAATATCTGTTCGGCACTCCCTTTGTAATATCGGAAGATGAACCATGTGAGTATAAAAAGTGTCATAAAAACTAAAGGAAGTAATAAATTTTGAGATGGAAAGATAAAAACAAAACTCATCAAAATCAGAAGCCAAAATAGATGCATAATTCCAAATTGAACTTTTGCAATTCGAGTTTGGAGTTTGATCTTTAGATCATAAATAAAATCTGCAGTAATGATTGACGCAAAAGGAAACAGTACAAAAATATAGTGTGGTAGTTTATATTGTGACAGTGATAAAGCAAACAAAACCAGCAAAAAGCCCCCAAGTGAAACGTATTCTTCACTATTGATGGGTTTGAATTTCTGTACAAATATTTTTTTGATTCTAAGTATCAATGCTGGAATAAATAAAAGTATCCAAGGTTGAAAATCCCATAAAATTGTATGCAGAAAATAGAAGTATCCCGCATCGTTTTTCCAGTAGTTTTCGCCAGTTATCCTTCCAAAACTTTGAGTCCAATAAAAAAATCGCAAACCAGAAGGTCCTTTTAAGCTATAGACCGTTTTTTCGGGATGCAGATCGAACTGTGTGTAAAGGCCATAACTCATTGGGATTAATGTAATGGCTACGATAATTAGCAAGATGATCCATTGTGGCTTAAAAATATTATTCCACTGTCTTTTCATAAGAAATTCAGTCCCAAAAGCCGCTGCAGGTATTATCAGTGCTATAGGACCTTTTACCATCATAGCAGCACCAATTCCGATGGATGCCAGAAATAAATTTTTCCAATTGCCCTTCATTACATATTCCGACATCTGCCAAACCGAGTACATCACTAATCCCAGGAGTATTGTATCGGTCCTCACATCATTGGTAATCAAAAATAGGGCCTGGCTACTTGCCAATATTAATGAAGCCAAGATTGCTTTTTCATTGCTGTACCATAATTTTGAAAACCGATAAATACTATATATACCTAAAATGGCAATCAGCACCGAAGGTAGTTTGTATGCGAAATTTGAAATGCCAAAAACTAAAAATGACAATGATGATAACCAAAAATGTAAGGGAGGCTTGTCAAGGTAGTCTTGACCTTGTTGGTAAACATGGAGAAAACTTTTATTCCAGCTCATTTCGAGTGAAATTAATACGTACTGTGATGCATCAATTCCCATCATATCGATAAACATATTTAAAAAATAAACAAGCAAAATAGATGAAAATAGTATCGCATAACGATGTTCCTTCATTTTAATTGTGAATTTATTTATTATAAAAATAATTGTTGTGGCAAATATCAGTATATAAAAGAACAAAAGCAATTCACAACCCAACACACTCTGCATCTACCGCACCTTCTGATGTTGCAAATATCAGTATTTATTAATCATCTTTCTATTTTATATCTGCTGCATGCATCGATCCTTTGCGAGTAAAACCGTAAATATTTTAATTCTAAAGCATTTAATAGAAATTAGTATATGACATTCATAAATCTTGTATATATTTGCTTTTATTAAATGTCATTAAAATAGAGAATAAAATGAGAATTAGTATAATCATTTGCTTGTTTTTAGTAATCATTACTTTTAATGCGGCAAATGCTAAGGTGGTACATATTGGTACTGGCAAGCAATTTGCCAATATTGAAGCAGCTTGCCCCATTTTAAGAGCTGGCGATACTGTA
>JBBRJL010000149.1:0-6497 GCA_038219375.1 Chitinophagales bacterium
ACTGACTATCTTAACTTTTTTCTCATCATTTTGAGCATCAAGAGTGGAACATACCAATATAAAGGAAACAAAAAATAAGATCAAAGACTTCGACATTAATATTAATTTATGGCCACAAAGATATACGGTTTTCATTCGTATTCATGGGAAAAATATAAAATTAATTTTTAGTTAACTAAAGCGGAAGGGTAGAAGAGTTAGAAATATAGTCAGGTGTTTTGAAAAACAGCTTTGGTATGTGAAGTCGCTAGATTGAATATGAAGGTAAATTCTACCTTCAATCAATCTTCCCATACATCATTAATATCTTTTTACCTTCATCTCCAGACGATTTAGTATACTTATCAAATGCTGCAATAGGTATCTTATCTTAATTCAGGGCCAAGACAACATCAATTTCTTTTTTCTAAATACCAATTTTCTCATATCTTAATTCAACTCTAGCTTCTGCATTGCTGAGAATGTCTCAATATTTGTCATAAGCATCCAACGCTGCTTTGGCATATCCACTCTCTTTGGCTAGCTCTAGGGCATGAGCTATTTCGGTTACGGAATTTAACTCTGCAAATAAAATATATTTATCCTGATGAATGGTATTTCAAATAGCTAAAGAAAATTAGCATGATAATTCAGCTTTTTTTCTCAACGGAGATTGGTAATCTACACAGATCATATAGCTCGATTCAAATAGTTTTCCATTTTATTGTTAATTTAAATTGATAATAAAAAAAGAACCGAATCAGGTTTGATGCTTGATTCGGTTCTCTAAATTATTCACCTAAAAAATTTATAAGTTGCTAGAGATTATGCTTTTATACTCTTTATTTTCTTTTTGCCTTTCATCGTTGAAGCATATTGAAGTGCTTTGTCAAGATTGACTGTACCACCAGTTACACTCAATTTTGAGAAGCTTGTTTTGTCTGTTTTACTACCAGGGATCCTTACGTCATTAGACAGTGGAGTGACAGAACTTAGTATAGCTTCTTTTACTTGCTCAGCGGTTAATGCAGGAAATACGGATCTTATAGTAGCTGCTACACCAGCAACTACAGGCGACGCCATACTTGTACCTTGGAGTCCTGCGTATTCATTATTTGGCATGGTACTGTATATTTTCATACCTGGAGCAAAAAGATCTACTTGTTTTGCACCATAGTTTGAAAAAGGAGCTGCAAGGTCTTCCCCATCTTTAAAATTGAGTGCACCAACTTCGATCCAATTTTTTGCTTTTTTATGTTTTTTACACAGGAAACCTGATTTCTTTTCATAAATGGCATTTGGGAAGTTTTCAGTCACATCATTATTTTGCGATGAATTTCCAGCTGCGTGAACCAAAAGTACATCTTTTTTTGCTGCATATGCAACAGCTTCGTCTACCAAAGTCTTGTTGGTTCCGAATCCCTTACCAAAGCTCATATTTATAATAGATGCACCATTGTCTACAGCATACCTAATAGCGTTTGCTACGTCTTTGTCTCTTTCGTCACCGTCAGGTACTGCTCTTACAGACATCAATTTGACATTTGTAGCTATACCGTCCATACCTAGATCATTGTTTCTTACTGCTCCTATGATACCGCCTACGTGTGTTCCGTGTAGTGGATCAGGACCTTCTACGTCATTGTTACCATAATATTTTTCTGTTGAATCATTATAATTATCCATTACAATGGTCTTTCTAGGGTCAAATTCTGTATTGAAAGCAAAGTCAAGTTTATTTTGAGATGCTTTTTTATCTTCTTCGATTTCTCCTTTGATTGTTTCTTTGATACCATCAATAGTCGTCACATCCGAAGCAGATAAGTATTGCATTGCGATGTTTTTTGCCATCGTAAGCGATTGATTGTCTGCAGTTTCAAGTTTTTCTAGGGCTGCTACATCAAAAGGTTTACCAGCCATTTCTTTCTCAAGATCATTAAGACTGGCCATTACTTTTTCTTCTACCATAGTCAGTTGAGCGAGATTTGATTTTGCTTTACCCACTTCTTTTTCTACATTTTCTTTAGCTCTCAAGAAAGTATCATACTCTTTTTTTTGAGTTTTATTTAGTTTTGTCGGATCAGCATTTTCGTATTTATATTTGAGTGCACCGTAAACTCTTGTTGCTTCGTAAGTATCTGGACCAACATTTTTTCCATTAGGACCTCCGATAAAGTTCCAACCGTGTACGTCATCAATATAGCCATTATTATCATCGTCTTTACCATTGTTGGGAATTTCTCCTGGATTGACCCAAATATTGTCTTTAAGGTCTTCGTGTTCGATATCTATACCTGAATCGATCACTGCAACGATGACCGTTTTGGTTTCTTTACCTTTCAGAAACTCACTATAGGCTTTGTTCATAGAGATACCATTAAAGCCTTCTCCTGGATTACCATAATACCAATCATTTGGTACATTAGTTTGACCAGTCAACATTGTAAACGTAAGTAAAAAAATCGTTAATGCATTAAAAAAAATCTTCATGTGTTATGTTATTAGTTTAAACATATATACTTTTGTGAATTATTTAAGTATATATTTTGATTAATAAATAAAAAAAGTACTTTATTTTGATGGGACTAATTCCTTGTCAAAATAATATTACTTAAATAAAAGGTGTTTTTAGCAATAATTGTTTAGATAAAATCATTTTTTATATTGACAATCGTTGGTTTTTTTGGTTTTAACTAAAAGTTTTTTCGGTTTACTTTAAATAAAACCATATTTTTTAATAATATTGGGATTTATAAGTCAAGGACAATGGTTGTTAATAATCTAGAGACTATTAGAAACCATTCAAAATTTGTGCAATATGAAAAGTTTCATTTTCTTATTATTTTTTTTGGCATCAAGCCTTATTGTTATTAACAAAAATAATGCCCAATATGCAGAACTGGGTGTGGGTCTTGGTTTTTCTACTTATTGGGGCGATTTAAATAGCTCAGGATTTGGATCTAATGTCATTAATAATAGCGGTTTAGCATTGCAAATCAGTGCAAGAAAGATTTTTCAACCATATTTTGGACTAAAAGGATCGTTTTCGTTTGGTAGTTTCAGAGGAGATGATGCAAATTCATCTTTGGAGTGGCAAAAACAGCGGAATCTCAGTTTTAAATCTAGTATAATGGAGTTGGCAGTAATGGGCGAATTTTATATCTTTGGGTTTAACACAGAAGCAGGTAGTTCTGTTTTTTTGCCATACATTACAGCAGGTGTGGCAGGTTTTCGATTTGATCCGAAAGCAATTTATCAAGGGAATGAGGTGCGTCTACAGCCATTAGGTACAGAAGGTCAGGGTTTGCCAGGTTTTGATAATAAATACGGATTGTACGCATTCAGTATTCCATTCGGAGCAGGAGCAAAATTTGTAATCAGTAAAACTGTAAATATTAGTGCAGATGTTATTTTAAGGAGAACTTTTACAGATTATATTGATGATGTGAGTTCAAATTATGTTGATTTTGGTGAATTTGGTACCGGTGTACCACTATTGACCCCTAGGTTAGCGAATAGGACTAACGAGTACTTAGGGCAATCAGAATTGGTTAATATTCCAAACGGTACGCAAAGAGGTGGCGCCAAGGTAGATGACTATTATTTTATGAGTATGATATCTCTCAATATTATGATCAGTGATGGTAAAGGTGGTTTTGGTAGAGGAAGTAAGGTGAAATGTCCTACATTCTAATGTTATGGTATTAGAAAATATAACATTAATTGGAAGAAAGTAGCGCTATATTAAAAAAATATTGGGGATATGATGAGTTTCGCCCGCCACAAGACCTCATTATTGAGTCAGTAATCCAACAAAAAGATACTATAGCACTTTTGCCCACAGGTGGTGGGAAGTCTGTTTGCTTTCAGGTCCCTGCCCTGATGTTAAGTGGGAAGACCTTAGTCATTTCGCCATTGATTGCACTCATGCAAGATCAAGTAGACTCCTTAATCTCAAAAGGGATTAAAGCTAAATCGCTAAATGCAAGCCTTTCATACAAAGAAATAGATAATGTCTTAGACAACTTTGTCTACGGGGATCTCAAAATTTTATATATATCTCCAGAGCGGATTAGTTCAGAGTTGTTTTCTGCTAGAATAGCTAAAACCAAGCTTAGCCTAATTGCAGTAGATGAGGCACATTGTATTTCGCAATGGGGATATGATTTCAGACCATCATATTTTAATATACCAAAACTCAGAGAAATTCATCCGAATGTACCTATGATTGCTTTGACGGCAACGGCAACACATAAAGTACTAGATGATATCAGTGTACGGTTGGAGCTGAAGTCGCCTGCTATTTTTAGAAAGAGTTTTTCAAGAGACAATCTTGGCCTTACGGTCATAAACTCTGAAAACAAACGAAGCGATATACTCCAACTGTTGTCCAATGTAAAAGGATGTGCCATCATTTATGTACGAAATCGTAAACAAACTATCGAGGTTGCTCAATGGCTCACAGAGCATGGTATGTCATGTGCGTCATATCATGGAGGTATGGAGCGTAGTGTTCGGGAGCGCAATCAGCAATCATGGATGACCAATCGGGTACGAATCATGGTGTCGACCAATGCATTTGGAATGGGAATAGATAAGTCAGATGTTAGATTGGTCGTTCATATTGATGTAGCACCGAGTATTGAGGAATATTACCAAGAAGCGGGTAGGGCAGGACGCGATGGTAAAAGTGCTTATGGGGTGACCATAATTGATGATACCGATGTAAGGGATGTAAAACTTAATTTTGAAGATCAATACCCACCTTTGGAATTTATCGTTACGATTTACGATAAGTTGTGTAGATATTACAAATTAGCTTACGGTTCAGGGATAGACGAACGATTTGACTTTAATATTTTAGATTTTTGTGAATACATCGAAATGCCCGTTAGAAAAGTGTACCATACACTTAATTTACTTGAAAAAGAAGGTTGGATTTGTTTTACAGAAGCCTTTAAAGAACCATCTAGGATAATGATTGTAGCAGATCACACAAATTTATATTTCCACGATCAGGCTGCAAATATCAAAAACGATATTATCACTCATTTGCTGCGCAAGTACGAAGGATTGTTTGTAGATCCGGTCAAAGTAGATGAAAGTCGGATTGCAAAAGAACTTGACATTGAAGAAGTACAATTGATTCATTACCTCAATATTTTGAAAGCAGAAGGTGTTATATCTTACCACCCTAGGGCTTCGATGCCGCAAGTTGTATTTCTGAAACAGCGTCCAGAGCCAAATGATTTTTATATTGATCATATCTCCTACAAGCAACGAAAGACAATGGCAAAAGATAGGCTAGAAGGTATGTTTCATTTTTTGAAAAACGAAGATATTTGCAGGCAAAAAGTGGTTGTAGAATATTTTGGTGAAAGAGATCAAGCGGATTGCGGCAGGTGCGATATATGCCTTGGTGCTGCCTATGGCACACTTAGTAGCGATCAAATAAAACAGGTCTACGAACATATCTTGAAAGTACTTGAGCAGCAGTCTATTACGGTAAAACATTATGCAGGGATATATCCATTCAACAAAAGAAAAAGAATAATCAAGGCACTTAAACAGTTTGAATCAGAAGGATTTATAAATATCGATAATAACGGGGTAATTAAGAAGCCGAAACCTTAATCAAAACATCGTCCAAGCTGTACAACTTTTACATGGAATCAAAAAAAATCATATACTGTACTGTCACAAATGATCTGAATCAAGATCAAAGGATGCATCGTATATGTTTGTCTCTTCACAAGATGGGTTATGAGGTAATCCTAGTAGGAAGATTGAAGGTAGGATCAAAAGAATTACTAAAGTTTCCATTCACACAAAAGAGACTGAAGTGTTTTTTTGAAACTGGATTTATGTTTTATGCGGCCTATAATCTCAGGTTATTTCTATTTTTATTATTCAAAAAGCTAGATATCATTTATGCGGTAGACCTTGATACCATAGCGGTAGGTGGTTTGATCAAATTAGTACGAAGAAAAAAACTAGTATATGATGCACATGAATATTTTGTGGAAACACCAGAACTATTTGATAGACCAACTGTCAAAAGATTCTGGAATTTGATTGGCGATACTTTCGTCCCGACAGCAGATCAATGCATCACCGTAAATGAGAGCTTGTCTAGGATGTTGGGTAGTTTGTATAATCGGCCATTTATCTACTTGTACAATACACCCGAATATTTGGAAAGAATTAATATTAATTCATTTAAGGGTGAAAGGCCTTATCTATTGTATCAAGGCGTGCTAAATAAAGGACGTGGAATAGCAGAAATGATAGGAGCTATGGCGTTTGTGGATGATGTTTATTTTTACATTGTGGGAGACGGAGACCTCGCATTAGATCTCAAAAAATTAGTGGCTCAAAGTATTGCTAAAGAAAGAATTGAGTTCCTTGGATGGTTGTCGCCAGAAGAAATGAAAAAATATACCCTTGGTGCGACATTAGGAATAAACCTACTTGACGGGAGCTGCGCAAATTATTACTATTCACTTGCGAATAAATTT
>JBBRJL010000150.1:0-6466 GCA_038219375.1 Chitinophagales bacterium
TATGTAGCCATTGACAAATCCAACCAAAGAAAAAATATTCTTCTATTAAATGATAAATTGACTATATTTGACGATCTATGGAATATTTGCCAATCAGTTATTGCTAAAGAAATCAGACAAATCAGAGATTTTTATTTATTAGAAGTAAAAAACGATCTAGAATCTTTTTATGTCAATATTCAAACTTGCGTATTGTACAAAGACTAACTATCTACCCTAAGTTTTATAATAATGCATAATAAAATTCTATTTTCAACAAACTTTAAATTTGTCGTGAAAATTTAAAGTGGGGCACGAAAATTTACGAAATACTATTACTTATCATTACAATTAAATAAACCGTCTTAAACCCTCTAATCATTAATCCACTACCCTTCCTTCAATATATTCCTACTGATCACTAATTTCTGTATCTCTGATGTACCTTCACCAATCGTACAAAGCTTTGAATCACGGAAGAATTTCTCACCCGGGAAGTCTTTGGTATATCCGAATCCACCGAATACCTGAATGGCGTCCGTTGCGATCTCCACGCAAATCTCTGATGCATAATATTTGGCCATCGCCGACATCGTCGTGACTGGCTGGTGATTGTTTTTAAGGTGGGCTGACTTTCTGATCAATAATTCTGCGGCTTGGATTTTCACAGCCATATCTGCTAGCTTGAAGGAGATAGCCTGAAAATTGGCGATCGGCTGACCAAATTGTTCTCTTTCTTTAGCATATTTGACAGATGCTTCGTAGGCACCTTTGGCAATCCCTAATGAAAGTGCCGCAATACTTATACGTCCGCCGTCAAGGATTTTCATGGATTGGATGAATCCTTCGCCTACATTGCCTAGTACTTGAGACTTATGCACTCTGCAATTATCAAAGATCATCTCTGCTGTCTCAGATGCGCGCATACCGAGTTTGTTTTCTTTTTTACCACCAGAAAACCCAGGTGTACCTCTTTCCACTACGAATGCAGTGATACCACGACTATCTAATAATTCTCCTGTACGAGCCAAAACCACAGCTACATCACCAGATTTACCGTGGGTGATCCAGTTTTTAGCACCATTGATGACCCAATCATCACCATCTTGAACGGCTACGCATTTCATACGCATAGCATCCGATCCTGTATTGGCTTCTGTGAGGCCCCAAGCGCCTATCCATTCTGCGGAAGCTAGTTTAGGAAGATATTTTTGCTTTTGCTCTTCATTACCGAAAGCCAATATATGACCTGTACAGAGACTATTGTGTGCTGCAAGACTTAGGCCTACAGAACCACAAACTTTTGAGATCTCCACTATGACACTTACATACTCTTGATAACCCAATCCTGAACCACCATATTCTTCAGGAACTAGGACACCCATAAATCCCAATTGACCTAATGCTCGCATCGTTTCTACGGGAAAAAACTGAGGTTCGTCCCACTCCATCACATGAGGCAGAATGTGTTGCTGCGCAAATGTTTTGGCAGATTCTTCTATCATTTGTAAGTTGTCAATAGTATCTGTGTGCATATTTATATTAACTTTGTTGCTTCAATAACGAGACATAAAGGTAAATGTTTTGGAAGAGATACCCAAATTTTAAGAAAAATTAACCGTTACCCATATTTATCACAAAATGAAAATATTCACATCATTCAATAAATACCTAGGAATCTTTTTGATTTCAATCATCTACCACATAAGTGCTTATGCACAAGATGTCCAAAATATTGATTGGCAAAAAGATTTAGACTACCTAAAAGATGAGTTGCCCATCATTCACAGTAATTTATTTTTTCAATATTCGCAGACTGCATACGATAGTGATATCGATGGTCTCAAAAAACAAATAGGCGTCATAAGTGATGAAGCAATGTTTATAAAAATCCAACAGTTATTGGTGAGCGTAGGTGATTCGCATACGACATCAGATTTTCTATATAAACTGCCTCAAATGTATCTACCAATTATACTGGAAACTTACGAAGAAGGTATATTTGTAGTCGGTGTGATAGAAATAGATGAATCAATCATGGCCAATAAACTTATAAGTATAAATGGTCATCCACTCCAAACGGTCATCGATAGCATGAAGACACTTTTTGTAGCTGAAAATGAATCTTGGTACAAAAGAAATATTGCCAGATATCTTACTAATTACGATTTGCTAAGGTATTTTGGTTTTGCAGAAAAAGAAAAAGTAAAACTCCAAATGGAAAATTACTACGGAATAACTGATGAAAAAGTAGTGAAACCGATTTTAATAGATGATTTAGAAAAGGATGATATTTCATACATTAGATTTAGTGGTAGAAAAAATAGAAGGCCTAGAACTAGTGAAATATTTGGCCAAAAATATATGCCAAAAGATAGTCTGCACTTTGTAATGTATAATAGATGTACGGGAAGGGAATATGTACAAATGCAAGCAATTCAGGATTCCTTAAATATGGATATGAATGAATTTTGTACTAATTTCTCCAAAGCGGATAAAAAATCTAAAAGAAAAATAGAAGTTAAACCGCTTCCCTATTTCCGTCACTTCAGAGATTCTGTATTCCAAGTCATTAAAAACCAACCGATCAAAAAATTGGTAATTGACCTAAGTCGGAATGGTGGAGGAGTAACTAACCAAGGTTCTGCCATGATAGAAAAGCTAGCCCAAATGATAGATACGAGCAAAACTAAAGTCTATGTCATCGTGGGCAGGAGGACATTCTCCGCCGGGCTTATCCACGCCATGGAACTCAAGAGATTGCTAAATGCGACCATAGTCGGAGAACCTACAGGTGGTAAACCTAGTTTTTACGGTGGCGTAGACTCAAAATATCTTCCGAGTTCGTGTCTTAAAATTAGTTTCTCTCGGAGTCACAGAAAAACTACCCTAAATCAAGAAATCAGTCAGGCTAGTACGCTAACTCCCGATGTCATTTTTCCTGTGACTTTTGTGAGCAGTACGTCAGGAACGGACGCAATATTTGATTGGATACTGAAGCAGTAAGTGGGCGAGAGATTTAAAACGCTGAAGAAATAATACCAATTGTATTTAAAAAATAATCTAAAATAAAGGAAAAGGTTTTAATCTGTCGATCAAAAAAATACTTATTTTGCCATTGCTATAGAAATATTTTCTGAACAAGAACCAATGAATAATATGCAGTTTATTGGACTTTTTGGTATGTACTATTGGTATTAGGTATCAAGAAATCAAGCCATTAGTGAAACGCAACTCATTTAACAATATCAGAAAAAAATCTCGTTTAAACTTTAAAATAGACCTTCTTGTTTTATTAATATGAATTGGTCAGAAATCAAGATTTGGTATATTTTAGCAGGATTAGGATTATTTCTGTTTGGGATGACACTTTTAGAAGATGCCATCAAAAACCTTGCAGGTAGATCATTCAAAAGCTTCCTTCAAAAACATACGGGAAATCCCATCAAAGCCTTAATAGCCGGTGCATTGACTACTGGTGTGATGCAGAGCAGTTCGATGGTTATCCTCTTAGTGATGTCATTTACTGGTGCGAGTATCATACCGCTGAAAAACGGTATAGGAATGATCCTTGGTGCCAACTTAGGCACAACCATCACGGGGTGGATAGTCGCACTTTTAGGATTCAAAGTCAATCTCGAAGATTTTTTTCTTCCTGTGATTGCTATCGGGTCGTTGGTAATGATATTTCTCAATTCGGGCAAAATTTTACAAGCTGGAAGAATGCTTCTTGGATTTGGACTTATGTTCATGGGATTGGAAAATATGAAACAAGGCTTTATAAACTTTGCCCAACATGCAGATCTTAGTTTACTTGTAGGTCAGCCGATGGTCTTGTTTTTATTGTTTGGTTTTTTATTAGCCGCCGCAATACGCTCTAGTTCCGCTGCCATTATGATCATATTAGCCTCCATTTCAGCAGGAACCATAGATCTTACACAAGCTGGATATTTAGTCATCGGCGCTGATCTTGGCACTTCGATAACCGGTCTATTAGGTACGATAAATGCTAATGCCATACGTAAAAAAACAGGTTGGTCTCAGTTCTATATAAATGTTATTACTGCCATCCTAACGATCATTCTTTTCAGACCTATTTTCTACATAATCGGAGAGGCTGGTATCCATGATCCTATCATTACATTAGTGACTTTCCATAGTACGTTTAATCTTTTAGGCATTATATTTATCCTGCCTTTTATCAACAAATTTAGCGCATGGATAGACAAGTACATCACCACTGAACGAAAAACACGCTCGCAATATCTACCCTTTACCAACATAAAAGACGCTACTTTAGCCATCGACGCTTTAAATGATGAAACTTTAGTATTTTTAAAATTGGCTATCCAAAACAGACATTCCTATTTTGACAGTCAAAAAATAATAATAGAACATCAAGAATATTTCAGGCTAAAAGATTATGAAAATGAAATATTCGACTACAGTTTAAAAATATACCAAAATAAACTTTCAGCTACTAATGTAGAAGAAATTCAAGCGCTTTTTTCATCCATAAGGTCAGCCACACTGGCAGTCAAGAACATGAAAGACATTTACCATAATATAGAAGAATGCAGAAATAGTAGTGATAACCAAATATATAATTTGTACATCAGCATTGTCAAAAATGAAAACCTTTTTCATGGTAAAATCTCAGAATTCTTGGATTTGAATGCCGATGCTGACATGATCAAAGATCTGCAGGCTGACATTGAAAATAATTACATAACGATGAAGACGACACTATTTGACATTTATAAATCAGAACAAAATTTCGATTTGGCATCCATGCTTAATATGGTGAGAGAGATACGTGATTCGGAAAATTTGATAGTCAAAGCTTATGAAACGTATACGAATCTTAAGGTGGCGAGATAAAATAAGTCACCGAAATTGTACAAGTTTTAAAGCTGGCTATCGAAGGTATTCCTTTTTATTGATCTACTAATTAGGTTCATTCTAATAGCATATACCTAGTGCAGAACTTGTGGTTTCATAGTAACATCTGGAGGTTTATATGCTCATTAAAAGACCTTATTTTGATACTACAATTCTTTTTTATATCAAAATTACGCCAATTCCCATTTAGGATTTTTAGATAACCGCCATTATTATCAGTATTCCAATAATGATTGAAAATGGTGAAATTAATCGGAAGTAAATTGGTTTTAAAATATCAGCACATTTATTTGAGAAATTATGGTGCAATCTTTTTGGAACAAAATACAGGACAAATGAAGTAATAAGCATAAACCAACCGAATAGCTTAAAAATATCAGGGTATTTTGTATCATCTGCGTATATGATTAATGCAACTGCAGGGATCATTCTAATCGTTATTTCACCATAATTTATAAAGTTTGTACTTCCAGCTTTTCTCAAAGTTGCTCTTGCTGTGTTCGGTTTAAATAACATTATTCCACCAACACAAATAAAAAAAATACCGAAAGTAATTAATACCCATTTTGCAATTTCAATTTTCATTATTTTATTATTTTACCCCTATTCAATTTCATATTTTTACAATTTCTTGACGTAATCCCGCTAACATCCTTAACATCAAATCCTGATAACAAACAGACCACAATCCATTGATTCAGAATACATAATACACATTTCAATAAGACATCTTGTTGTTACTACCAAAGATATAAAGCTTGGGGTTCACTATCACATACAAATATAAAAGAAAAATGCCTATAAGTGGGAATATTTTAATTTGGTGGTGTCTTTTCAATTATATAATTTGATATTAGATTATATAGATGTTTCCTTGTATTCTCCCCTTCGTATATTCCATGAGATCTATTGGGATACGCCATCATATCAAATTGTTTGTTTTCTTTTATCAACTCATTAATTAAAAGTTCAGCACTTTGGTAGTGAACATTATCATCTGCCGTACCGTGAATAATGAGCAGGCTACCTTCTAGATTTTTGGCATAAGTTATAGGGGAGCCTTTTACAAAATCTTCCATATTTTCTTGCGGCAAACCCATATATCGTTCTTGGTATATATTATCGTAAACTAATTGGTTGGATACTGCAGCAACTGCCACTCCTGTATTATAAATTTCGGGGTATTTAAACATCAGGTTAAGGGTCATGGAACCTCCACCACTCCAACCCCAAACAGCTGTTCTTTTTTCGTCAAGATATTCTAATTTTAATAGCTCTTTTGCTGCCAATGCTTGGTCTTTTGCATTAATTAATCCAATTTTTCGATAGATACTCTTCCGCCATGCACTGCCCTTTAAACAGGGTGTTCCTCGATTGTCCATATCGATAATGACATACCCTTTTTGTGCCATGAAGATATTGAAAGTTCCTACTTGAGCGTCTAAGGCTTCCTGACCCCAAGGCTCTCCATAAACATGAAATAACACTGGGTATTTTTTGCTAGCATCAAAATCAACGGGCAAAATCATTCTCACATCTAGCGTGATTCCTTCCTGAGTGGTAACTTGAGAAAAATTTACTTGAG
>JBBRJL010000151.1:0-6455 GCA_038219375.1 Chitinophagales bacterium
TTTGCATGGATAAAATATATGTTTCCCAACCCACTTTCTGCTGCTATTTTTACCGCTTCTTCGTGATAAGTTTTGCGCAACTCTACACCAGTGAAAATTCCTTCTGTGGCGAAGGCACCTAAAAAACAAAACTTTCCTCCACCCGAACCAATATCAAGCACCTTCGTTTTGGGTAAGGTTACTAGGTATTTACTAGCCAGTTTGGCCACTTCTATGGGTGTAAAATGGATTTCTGATACGAGCCTAATTCTTGGTTTAAATATTTTGTCAAAATCCTTATCGGAGATGTCTCTTTCAGCAATTATTTGGTGCGTTTTCAATTCCGTTTTGTTTTGTCATCCGATTTTTTAATATCTGAATGATGTTTGTCATATAGCAACTTTAGATTCATCCCTATGGTAGTGATGGTATTCTGTGTTTCATGATTAGATTGGTTCAATTCGGTAGGGAAAACAGTTATACCAACGAAAGTTTCCATGTGTAAAGTAATTTGTATTTGATTGATCAAAAAGTCGTAATATCTTACATCTTGATTTTGAACTTTATGTAACAAATGACCTTTAAAATCTTTGATAATCCTATGCAAAAAAATATCAAATAATGCATCGTCGGGATATTCACAGATTAAAACTTCTTTGTATGGGTCGTCCAAGGTTGGTGTTTTATATATCTAAAAATACTTTTCCTTTTTCGATTTTACCATTGGTGCCGAAGTGCGATCCACCTACAAAATACCACGCCAACCCTTCTAAATACTGTGCTGCTTTTTCAGGGCTCATTGATTCGATGTCATCTTTTTCTATGATTCCCCTATACCATCGGGCTGAGTTTGGAAATGATTCATATTCGACAAGGTATGAGAGCCAGGATGTTTTACATTGTCTACAAATTTCAACTTCCACATCACCATATCTGCCATTTGTAATATCTACCCCTAAAACCATCAAACTAAAATCACTCGCACTTAATGCTGGATGGTAACAAAGACAGGTATTTTGGGTTGACAACATTTAAGATTTTATGGCATTTTCTAGTAAGCCAGCTATCTCTTTTGAAGAGGGTCTCGGCGCGTTGGCGTCAATGATTTTTCCATCTTTACCGATGATAATGAATCTTGGTATTCCACTGATGCGATAATCGGAAACAAGAGATGAGCTCCAATTTCCTTCGGCATATAACTGAATGCCTTTCATATTTTTGGTTTTGACCATTTTTTCCCAAGCTGCTTTGTCTTGATCTATTGAAATGCTCACAAACGCAATTTCTTTATTTGACTTATTATCTTCTTGTAATTTTTCAAGTGTCGGAAGCTCTCTCAGACATGGTCCACACCACGTCGCCCAGACATCGATGTACACAACTTTCCCAGATAGACTTTCTGAACTTACTGATTTACCATTGATATCTTTATATTCAAATTTTGGTGCCGGCTGACCGGTGATCAGATGTTGCCATTCTTGGTATTGAGCGTTTATTTCTTCTAGAAATTTTGTATTGGTTTGGGCAGTTCTATACTTGTCTATCACCAAAGAAGTTTCATTGATAGATGTACTTAGCGTGTTCTTTAATAGGTTGTAATATAAGACTTCTTTGACTTTTCGATTTTTAAATAGGGCCTTTATATTGTTAAACTTACTGGTAACCAGTGCATTTTTTGCTGCTGTAGTGTCGGCTTTAGTATTGAAATCTAAGTATAGACCTATAAAAGAAACATAAGATGGTACTAATAAATTGGCTTCAGTATCTATCTCTAGGTTCTGAAAAAAGCTATCATATGTATCACTAAGTTTTAAAGTGCTGTCGGGCATGAGGTAAGTGTAGTATTCAGGATAAGTCATCTTTAGGTTTGCAGCATCGTAGGATAGTTCTGCTGACATCAACTCTGCAAAATCTTCTTCAAATGCACCATTTTTTTTCTGATATTCTTGTTGGTCTTCCACAAAAACATTGAGTCTGTTTTCAACTGCAATCAAAAAATCTGGTTCATTTTTTGAGAAAAAATCATACATATCTTGTGGTTCGCTCACTAGCTGTAGGTTGTGGTAATGGACGAGATAGTTATTTTCAACTTCATGACTTCCTGCAAATTTGGTAGCTGTATCCAGTGTTCTATAATCTCCTATTATACTTATCCTATCGCCAGGTACTATATAGATTGATACACTTTGATCGCCGTACATTATGGTGTAGATACCGCTGCGATCCAATTCTGCCTGAATAAAAAACTTGCCTTCTTGTGTGATGCTTGCCTTAATGTCTTCGGTGCCTCGTAGTACAATTACGGGTGCAACCGCTGATGTAATGATTCCTTCGATGGTAGTAGTGGTAGGTTTATAGGTCCTACTTTTTTCATTACAGCTGCTGAAAAAAAGTAACCACGTCGATGCTAGCATGGTGAGAAGTAAATATTTACTCATGTTGCGATTTATATTTGAGTTTGGTATGCAAAACTATAACCATTCAAGCGATTAATGGGTATTTTTGTTTTATTAAAAGGCTGAATGGGTATTTTTTAACAAAGATTAACAACAATAGGGTCAATATCCTTTCGTCATCATCAATGCTACCAAGCCGGCAGTCTCCGTACGGAGTCTAGCATCGCCCAATGTTACTGGTTTGAAACCGTTTTCTACGGCCATTTGGATTTCCTGACTTGTAAAATCTCCTTCTGGTCCGATCAGAATTATGGCATCCTTCGATTTTTCTATGCTGGAATGCAGGCTCATGGTAGGCCCGTCGCAATGGGCAATAAATTTCTGCCCAATGTCTTTGGTCTCCGTCATCAACTGTTTAACATTTTCAAAATTGACAAGCATCGGCAAGTGCACATTCAGTGATTGTTTCATCGCTGAGACCCTAATTTTATGTATCCAAGCGTGGTTGAATGACTTCTTTTCTGTCCGATGTGCATTAAAAACGCTGATGCTACCCATGCCGATTTCCACTGCTTTCTCTACAAACCATTCTAATCTTGATGCATTTTTGGTGGGTGATATAGCGATCGTGATGTTGGGTTGTGGTTTGGCTTTTGATTCTTTATTTATGATGCGACATATTGTTTCGGCTCTACCTATTTGGGCAATCCGAGCATTATAAATATTACCAAGACCATCGGTGACAAAAATCTCGTCATCTATCTGTTTTCTTAGTACTTTCGTACAATGTTGGTGTTCGTCTTCGGTGAGACTGAGTTGGTTTTCCTTAAAGAGATTCGTATAAAAAAGAAACATTGAAATAAAATTTTTCATAAAGCTAAGGAATATTTTGCAATGAATAGCCTCATTGTTTAATATTAAAGTAAATTTGCACTCCGATTTTTAAACAATATCAAAATTTTGTTCGTTTAAGTCATTCGTATTAAATCATTTGTGAAATAAAATTCCTATAATGGATAAAGTCAGTTTAGCATTACAACTTATATTAAGTCTCTCGATTCTTGTCGTATTACACGAAATGGGTCATTACCTTCCTGCCAAATGGTTTAAAACTAGGGTAGAGAAGTTCTACTTATTTTTTGATCCATATTTTTCATTATTCAAAAAACAAATTGGAGATACAGAGTGGGGTATAGGTTGGGTTCCTTTCGGTGGATACGTAAAAATATCTGGTATGATCGACGAAAGCATGGATAAAGAACAGATGAAACAACCCGCACAGCCATGGGAATTCAGATCGAAAAAAGCTTGGCAACGACTTATCATCATGATAGGAGGTGTCACGGTCAACTTTATATTGGGTATCCTGATATTTGCCGGAATCATTTTTTATTGGGGAGAGTCGTATATCAAATCTGCGGATGCGAAGTTTGGCATTGCGGTTGATTCGCTAGGTATGGATCTCGGACTTCAAGACGGCGATAGAGTCATCTCAGCGGGTGGCGTAGCCATAGACAAATTTAGTTCAGGGCTTGTCGCCAAAGAAATTATCATCAACGAAGCCAAAGAAGTAGTGGTAGAACGTGATGGCAAAGAAGTGACCCTTCCGGTTCCTGCGGATCTATCCGGCAAAATCACCAAATATGACAATAAAGGCAAACAGTTGTTTTATCTAAGGGTACCATTCGGAATCAATGTAGTAGATAGTACAGGTACAGCCTATAAGTCAGGCATTACCAAAGATATGAACATCATTGCAGTCAATAGCAATAAGATACAGTACCAACACGAACTAAAAAAGGCGTTACAACCATTAAGAAATGGTATCGCCAAAATGGTTATAACCACATCAACGACGGATACGATTCAGAAATATGTAGCAGTGTCTCATAGAGGAACGATAGGAATAGCTATGCAACCCATAGATAAATTTATCACGCCATCGACAGAGAAATTTGGGCTGATGACTTCAGTTTCTAAAGGATCAAGTAGGGCAGTAAATTTCTTGGGTGATCAGTTGAAGGCATTTGGTCAGATATTTTCAGGTAAGATGAAAGCAACGGAATCACTAGGTAGTATATTTTCGATGGCATCGATGTTTGATCCTTCTTGGGATTGGAGTATATTCTGGACTATGACAGCCAGCTTGTCCATCTTGTTAGCTTTTTTTAATTTGTTGCCGATCCCTGCGCTAGATGGTGGTTATGTAGTATTCCTGATATGGGAAGTCATTACAGGTAAGGTGCCTTCAGACAGGTTTATGGAAATAGTCAATTACATCGGTTTTATTTTATTAATGTGTTTGATGGTTTTTGCTTTGGGATTGGATATATCGAGATGGTTTTAATAAGAAATGGGGATGTCTGATATGAATTATTTTGAACTTTTTGATATACAGGTCAGCTTCAGGGTAGATGATCAGGCGCTCAAGACCAAGTATTATAAATTGAGTCGTAAGTGGCATCCTGATTTTTTTACTCAGGATACGGAAGAGCGCCAGCAAGAAGTAGCCAAGATGTCAGAACATATCAACCAAGCTTACAAAGTGCTCTCAGATAGAGCGCCTAGATACAAATACATTCTTGAAATGTATGCCATGATAGGTGGAGCTGAAAACCAAGTCATGCCATCAGACTTCCTGATGGAAATGATGGATATCAATGAGACGATCATGGACTTACAATTAGATTTTGATCAGAAGCGATATGATGAAATACTTGGCGAGATACAAAGTTTTGAAAATGAACTCAATAGTAGTATAGAGCTAGATATAGACAGATTTGATTCTGGAGACTCAGGTGAAGAAGTCCTCAATAAAATAAAAGATTATTATTTAAAATCAAAATATCTTTTGCGAATTAAAGAAAATATATCTACCTTTGCGCACGCTTTAAAATAATAGTAATTTAGAAGCGTTTTTTGCCGAAGTGGTGGAATTGGTAGACACGCTGGACTCAAAATCCAGTGCTAGCAATAGTGTGTGGGTTCGAGTCCCACCTTCGGTACTTACAGGATTAATAAAAACCGTTGTGCATTCAGTTGTACAGCGGTTTTTTTTTGGTGGGAATATTGATTAGTTTGCATATACAAATGTTAAACACACTCCATGGTCGGGATCAATGGCTTAGGTCCTATACAATTAAGCATTTATAATTCGGTGATCTCTGCACTACCTATTGGTGAAATATTGTCTCTTGGATAGTGCAATGTTTCTATCAGAAATTTACTACTTAGGAATTAAAAAACCAAATAATATAGCTAATCAATTATAATCATTCCACCGTGGTCCTTTTCTTTATAGTCTAGATCTAGAGATATTGATAACTTAGGATGTGGTGCTTAGAAATAAGCGGATTTCCTATTACTGAGGATATATTAAAAAGGTTCTACTACAATCTTAATGGAAATATAAATAACGCTAGGATATGGAATGTGGTTTGGTAAAGACACCATAAAAAGTCCTTTTTTTTTAAAGACTGCGGTAAGTCTATAGCGTGAGAAGGAGTTTAGGATGAGTATAAATAATAGTAAGTCATTACTAAACATCAGTTTACGGTAGGACTTGGCAGAACCACTCGTTAAATAAATAGTAGAACTAAATAAATTATATGAAGATGCTCAGAAAAATCGTGAGTATCATCTTTGAAACCTTATTATTACCTTCAATCTTCCAATATCTCAGGTGCCATTCCCATGCTGCTGAATCCTCCATCATGGAATAAATTCTGCATAGTAACGTATCTCGTAAGATCTGAAAAAAGACTTACACAATAATCCGCACAAGCATCTGAACTTGCGTTCCCAAGTGGCGACATCTTATCAGCGTAACTGAAGAAATCACTGAATCCTTTTATACCCGAACCAGCTGTCGTTACTGTAGGAGACTGAGAGATAGTATTGACCCTGACATTTGCTTTTTTGGCATAATGATATCCAAAACTTCTAGCAAAACTCTCTAGCAATGCCTTTGATTCTGCCATCTCGCTGTAATCAGGGAAGGTACGTTGTGCTGCAATGTAGGTCAATCCGACTACAGATCCCCATGGATTGATAGCATCATGTTTGAAGGCTGTTTGCAGC
>JBBRJL010000152.1:0-6419 GCA_038219375.1 Chitinophagales bacterium
AGTGTGTCTTTATATTCTTTATCAAATAAGGACAACATCATCGCTTTACATTCGGTAAATTCATTTCCATTCGGATTATCGGTAGATTTCCAATGAATGGTTTCAGGATGTTTATCTTCATTTAAGCCGATGGCAATTTCAATATTTGATTTCTTTATGATTGATTTACTCATTATATATTATTATGTTTTACAAATTAGATGCTAGTTCCCGTAGTTGTTCCGACTCAAAGATATGTATCCCTTGCTGTTTCTTTTCACTGATAAAAAACATTGCTTTTGCTACATCTTTTGCTTGAATAGGTCTATATTTTTTCAATGGCCCGAGAAATAGAAAATTTAAATACTTGTTCAGAAAAGTAAATATTTTTTCTCCGAGTCGATTTTCCTTCCTATCACCAAGCAATAATGATGGCCTCACTATGTTAACTGAGTCAAAAGCTATTTGACTTATATCGCGTTCAATCTCACCTTTCACTTTAGAATAGTAGACCATAGAAGAAGGATCCGCACCCATCGATGATATCAATATCACTTGCCCTACCCCATTTTTGGCAGAAAGTTTGGCTGCATCGTAACAATAGGTATAATCAACTTTGTAAAAAGCTTCCTTACTGCCTGCTTTTGCCATCGTGGTGCCTAGACAAATAAATACTACATCACCGGTAATGTCACTAGCAATACTTGACAAATCATCAAAATCGACTTCAATTTCTTGTACTTTTAAATGTAAAATGTTTGATTTTTTTCTTACGAACACCTTTATGCATCTGAATTCATCAGACATTTTGAGTATCTCTAGAAGGGCGGTACCGACGAGACCTGTACTACCAAAAATCAAAGCTGTTGTATTGTTATTTGTCATTTTAATTTTATTTTGAAAATGATTGATCTAAGTCATCAATAATGTCCTGACTATTTTCTATTCCTACAGATAATCGTACCAAGCCGTCCGTAATACCATTTGCTTCACGGACTGATTTGTCCACATTGAGATGAGAGCTTGTAGCCGGATGCAACACCAAAGTATCCACGTCACCCAAGGTAGGTGCTTTAGCGCAAAAAGTTAGTTTATTTAGAATGTTTAGTACCTCAGTTAAATTTCCATCAATTTCGAAACTCAACATACCACCAAAAGATCTCATCTGGCTTTTTGCTACATCATGAAACGGATGTGATGGGAGACCATTATAATTAACTTTTACTACTTTGGGATGTCGTTCGAGATATTCGGCCACTGCCATAGCATTTTGACTATGTCGCTCCATTCTTATGGATAACGTTTTCATACCATTATTAATAAGCCACGCATCCCAAGGATTACACGTGGTACCAAGCAGTTTTAAAGTGGTCCAGATTTGCTTTTTTAGTTCAGGTTTATGCCCTATGATGACACCTGCTATCGAGTTGCCGTGGCCGTTGAGGTATTTTGTCGTGGAATGAATCACAAAATCTACACCTAAACTTAATGGTTGTTGGATGACAGGTGTACAAAAAGTGTTGTCTACACAAGTGACGACTCCATATTTTTTTGCCAGTCGCACCATTGCTTTAATATCAATACATCGCATGGTCGGATTGGCTGGTGTTTCAAAATATAACATCCGGATCGTCCTGTTTTGCTGAAGTACTACTTCGACAGCATCCAAATCAGTAAGGTCAATAAATATTGATCTTATACCGCTGTTGGCTATTACTTTAAGGAGCAACTCTGTGGTACCGCCATAAAGATCTGATTGCGTGAGTAACGTATCGCCATTTTTCAGCAATGAAATCATAACAGTCGAAATAGCGGACATACCGCTACTCGTCAAATAACCATATGCATCCAATCCCGTTTCAAATGCTTCCATATCTGCCAGCTTTTGACTTACAGTATCTATGGTCGGATTTCCATAACGTCCATAAGCATGACCTTGTATTTTACCTGTAAAAATATCGATACCTTCTTCCATATTTTCAAAATTGAAAGATGAAGTAGCGTATATCGGCAATTGATGGGGTGTCGTACTCCGGTTATCTTTATATTCTTTGACGCAAAGAGAGTCAAAACGAATTTGCTTATTTGACATAAATTTGATGCTATTGATTGATTGCTGCAAAGATAATAGGATTAAACATAAAAATCTAAAATGAATTTAAAATATCATCATAAACAGGTCTGTAGTGAGTCGGGACAGAAAATATCACAAAAACAATGTACCTTTGCCATTCTAAATTTTCATTTTTCCATGATGAAGTATTGTTTTATCTTCCTTCTCTTTGCGACACAAATCATGTTTGGTCAAGAAGCTGGCGACCAAAATCCTGGGGAAGAATACACATACCCAAGGGTTAATTTTTTGGAATTAAATGCTAGTTTTACAAATGCAAATGGATTTTTTGAAAGAAATTTTCCTAGTACGAAACTTGGATTTGAAATAGGATATCTGAGGCAAATAAAACCGCAGAAACCATTGTTTTGGGGAGTAAGTCTTTATTATGCCTTGATGGAGAGGCAGCGGGGTACTTTTCAGGAACAGTTGGACTTTAGTATTGTAGATTTCAATTACACTACCACAACAAATTTATGGGGATTGAATGGCAAATTAAGATTCTATCCAAATCTACACCTAGGAAAACTAGAAGGCTATCTGGAAGCGCAATTAGGATATAAATGGATATATACAGGAACCACAAAAGAACTTGTGGATGATGAAGATTCATCAGATTTTTATATAGAAAAAGGTAGTCTTTCTCTTACTTATGGAATCTCGGCAGGGCTAAATTATCCGATCAGTGACAATGTTTTTATAAATGTAAGGGCAAACTACCTGCCTGGATTAAGTATTCCCTTCTATGTCAAAGATGAGCGCAATATACTAGAATTCAGTACAATAGATAAATTTAATATTAAAAATAGCACAACAGATATTATCAGATGGGATGTTGGAATTACATTCTGGCCGTCTTTTGGTAGTGACGATGAAGATTAAGATATGGGAGTAATAAGACAAGTAGACCTAGAGCCATCAGATGAACTATTCGTACATCAACGAATCATATGTGATCCGAAGCAGACTGCAATTCGTATAGACAAATTCCTGATGGACAGACTTGAAAAAGTCTCTAGGAATAGGGTTCAAAATGCAATTAAAATAGGCTGTATTCTAGTAAACGACCTGCCTATTAAGTCAAATTATAAAGTAAGGCCTAAAGATGAAATATCAGTGGTACTCCCTTCTAATCCAGATGATGAAACGCCGCTACAGCCTGAAAACATACCACTCAATATCGTGTATGAAGATGACAATTTATTAGTATTAAACAAACCGCCTGGGCTCGTAGTACATCCCGGAGTAGGTAATGCTTCTGGCACATTGGTCAATGCATTATTGTATTATATGCAGCAAAAAAACCTTCCATTACTACAAGGAAATAGAGATGATCGTCCTGGTTTGGTACACAGGATAGATAAAGATACCTCAGGCTTACTGCTTATTGCGAAGACTGATTATGCCATGACGCACCTTGCTAAGCAATTTTTTGACCACACAATTACTAGGGAATATGTAGCTTTAGTATGGGGAGATGTATCTGAAGATAAGGGAACTATCGATGTCAATATAGGAAGACATGAAAAGGATAGGATAGCGATGTCTACATTTCCGGAAGGAGATCAAGGGAAAAATGCCATCACTCATTATGAAGTTCTTGAAAGGTTATACTACGTGACATTAGTAAAATGCCACCTAGAGACAGGACGAACACATCAGATAAGGGTGCACATGAAACATATAGGCCATACACTCTTTAATGACGACCGATATGGTGGAAACAAAATCCTAAAAGGTACCGTCTATACCAAATATAAACAATTTGCCGAAAACTGTTTTGATATCATGCCAAGACAAGCTTTACATGCTAAAAGTTTGGGATTTATACATCCTATCACTGAGAAGTATATGTTGTTTGAATCAGAATTGCCTGCTGATTATCAAGCTTTACTGACAAAATGGAGAGGATACATAGCGTCAAGGAAGGAAGTGCTCGAAAGCGAATAGAGATTCTGTTGGTAGGGACTTTTTAGGTAAATAACGTTATACTTTCAATGGTTTAAGTACTTAAAAAGTTAGACCATAAAAGATAGGAATTTAGTCTAAATCTTATCATAATTAGGCTTAGTATATATTCTTATTTGTTATCATTCATACCACTTCAAAACTCCTGATCAAATGAATAGCAAAACAAAAATCTTATCCCTGCAAAAAACTATCATGATATTAGTTCTGATGATAATTCTGCCATTTTTATCATTTGCAGGAGTGATCGAAGTAGGTCCAGGCAAAACTTATATCTCTCCCCAGTCAGCCGCACAAGTAGCTATACCTGGCGATACAATTCTTATATTTCCATCCATATATACTGGTAGTAATCTCGTCACTAATATACACGGAAACGAAGGTCAATACATATATTTCCTAGGCGTAAATCCCGAATTGGTCGTTTTTAACGGCGGTAGTCAAGGCTTACATTTTTCAGATGTTTCTTATATTCATATCGAAGGATTAAGTTTTACAGGTCACACGGGAAATGGTATGAATATAGATGATGGCGGAAGTTTTGATACACCAACACGTTATATCAATGTGGTCAATTGCCATTTTTACGATATGGGAGCACAAGGAAATAACGACTTCTTAAAAATGTCTGGAGTTGATGATTTCTTGGTATCAGGATGTACATTCGAAAATGGTGCTAATGGTGGAAGTGGAATAGATATGGTAGGTTGTCACCAAGGTGAAATAACTGGGTGTACATTTAAAAGTATGGGTTCAAACTGTATTCAGGCAAAAGGTGGTACACAATTTATAGATATTTTTACAAATCGGTTTGAAGATGGTGGTCAACGATCATTGAACCTTGGAGGAAGTACTGGACTACAATTTTTTCGACCATTGGGTGCCCAATTTGAAGCAGCAGATATCAATGTATATGCTAATATTTTTTATCGTGGCTGGACACCGATCGCTTATGTGGGAAGTATAAGGGTTCATGTAGTGAATAATACCATCATAAATCCTGAAAACTGGGTTATGAGAATTCTTCAAGAAACAGTGGATGTAACACGCTTTTTGCCATGCGGCGACAATAGCTTCGTAAATAATATTGTGTATTTTAGTAATTCCTTAGCTACTTATGTTAATATCGGGCCAAATACTGATGCAGCCAGTTTTGAGTTTAAAAATAATTTATGGTACAATCATCAAACACCCACAAATTCGTCGCCCAATCTGCCTACTTTAGAATCAAATCGAATCACTGGCTTAGATCCATTGTTTGTTGATATATCATCAGGTGATTTGGCACTTACAGAAGATAGCCCTAGTATTGACAAAGGAGTTTTGACCAGTTTTCTCACAGATTATAATGGTGATGTTGTTCCGCAAGGGGCAACAAACGATATTGGGGCAATTGAATATGGTATTGTGTCAAGTCTAAATTCATTTTCGAAGAAATCAACTGTTAATGTCTTTCCAAATCCATGTTATACATTTTGTTTTATCGAAAGCGAATCTATCGAGCCAAAACACTTATCTCTCTATGATGCAAGCGGAGCCAATATTAGTGATAAAATAAAAGTAACTAGTGTCTGTAAAAATATAGTAAAAATTAACATGGAACAACTCAGGCCAGGCATATACCATCTTATGACGCCAAGTTTTTACAAGAAAATTGTAAAAATTTAGAATATTAGATAGTTTTCTCAGGTGTGTATTATTTTATTACCTTTAATAACTGTCGAAATTTTATTTATAATAATTGAGTCTACTCCGAAAAGTAAATTTAACACTAAGGTTAAAAGATGAAGATTTGTACAGTATTTATGATCAACATATTCCCTTTAGTTATACCGTTAATTATCAAACAGTTGGTGTTTTAGGATTGAACTAATAATTGTAACCCAAAGTAAAAATTACTTTTAAAGATAGAAGTAGGACTTCAAAAGATTAAGACTTTGAAAAATATAAATCAGATATCCCTTTTTTGATCTTTAATTACTTAAACCTTGAGTTTCCACCCAAACTAAGCTTTTTACGCTAGCTAATAGGATCTAAGATATAGCTGTAAATATCTTGACAGGGCATTAGGAATTCTCGAATCAATACCGAAGATTCAGATCTCGCAAGTGCAAATCTCATATTCTCACATATGAAAACCTTTATTCCAAAACAGATATTATACCAAGATTTCTGAACAGAATTAGTATGTAGCCTTTTTCAGAAGAAATGCACATTAAAATAAAAAAAGGGAAGCCATTGCTGACTCCCCTTATTCCGATTAATTTAGCTTTACGTTATTAAAACATAAACACCTGAATATGAAAATGTTATTCTATAATAATCAACTTATGAGAAGATAATTCACCATCTATATTAA
>JBBRJL010000153.1:0-6386 GCA_038219375.1 Chitinophagales bacterium
AAACAGCCTTGACTTTTTGTTTCTTTTGTGTTAAGACAAAAGAAAAATACGCTAAACCATTATAGAAATGACCAAATACGTGATTTTGTGCCAAATTGAAAAATAATATGACACAAATCTACCACCGAAACTTGAGTTAATAATAAAAAGTACGCTATGTACGCTTTAGAAATCCGATATATTTGATGTTTAGTTAAAACTCCTTAGACTACCTGGATTTTACATATCACTGTAATCTATGGAGTTTTGGTCTCTTATGGTATTAGAGATTTGTCAGTACAATAGATTACTTTTCCATCAGCGTATACCGCACTCCTGTATAGAAGTTGCTACCCATCACAGGTCCCCAAACCAGTGAACCATCGAAGTAAGGACTAAACGGGGCGTCTGCTGCTATGATCGGATTAGATAATCTGAAGTCAAATATGTTTTCACCTCCTGCATAAACTGAAAATCCATTTGCAAAGGCTTTTGTCACCTGTGTATTGCTGATATAGTAGGATGGAGAGTTGTTTTCAAGACGGTATTCTATAGGATTGCTGCTAGTGTTTGGGAGCCTTGTCGCGCTCATTCTATTGGCAGTATAGTCTAGTGTCCAGCCACGACCCATTCTTAGTTCTACATTTGCAAATGCTCTATGCGGTGAGATCAGTGGCTTCTGGAGCAATGATTCTCCATACGTAGTCTTGACGTCATTGTACCTATAAGCTAGTCTCAGATCCACGGAAAGACTGATGAAGGAAGTGGACAAGGTGAACATTGAGTAAGGGAAATAGTTTTCTTTCATAAATATCACTTAGTCCCATTATCTTTTTTCTTGAAAACAAAGGATCATGAAATAAAATCATAAAATTATGTAACAGTGTATGGCACCATTGCACTTACCTTTGTTGTGTATATGGATTTAGAATTCAGGTACACCATTTATTCATTATTTAAATATTAATCTTATGAAATTATTAATTCGATTTTTCAGCTTGTTAATCATTGTATTTAGTGTGTTCGCATGTGGCAAAGACGACGAAACAGTTGCGCCAAATGTAATTTATAATGCTACATTAAAAGGTACTAATGAAGTACCGTCCAATGCTTCAGCAGCCATTGGGTTGGCCACACTAACCTATAATCCCAATACAAAATTATTTACTATTGTGGTCACACACGATCTAGTAGGAATCACAGGAGGACACATCCATAAAGGAGCAACTGGAGTTAATGGCGAAGTGGTATTCCCTTTTCTCACTACCACATCTCCTATTACCTATACGAGTGTTGCGCTAACAGCTACACAATTATCTGATTTGAATGCTGGCTTGTATTATGTAAATCTGCATACGGCATCATTTCCTAATGGTGAAATCAGAGGTCAGCTTATCAAATAATAATTTTTAGGTTTTACTTAAAAAGATACCCACAGTTTCAGCCCGATAGAAATACTTCTTTTTTATCGGGCTTTTTTTACCTTTCCTTTGCTAGCACAAGCTTGCAACTTGTGCAATGTATTATACTAGTAGTACATAAAAATAGTCCAATAAACTTCATATTTTTCATTGATTCCATTCGTCGTAGCTTCCTAGCTACCATGCAGTATTTATAGGCATCTTACCTATGGGACGACAAAGAATGAAGAAAGAACTTCATAACACAATGATTCAGGCTGAAAGCCTTAATATATTGTATTTACGCGGGATGAAAAGACAAACAAAAATGCATTTATATTCCAATCAATACAAATACACTTACCATCCGAACTCCAATCTGCTGGCCAGAGAACCTGCTTATTTTGGTCGTGTTGTTCATATATTGGCGATGTAAACATCATAAACATTAGCACAAAGAAGGGTTTCCATTTTGCTTTTATCGATATTTTATAGATTTTATTTAATAATTATTTTTAAAAAAATAAAATCCTTATCACCTATGCGTTTTAAATAATGTACCCTACATACAAAAAAAAATTCCACTTCAACTTCCCTTTAATTTTTCTCCCTTTGCAGCAAGCGAAGCAATTTCTTCTATGCGTGACATTCTAGTTTTTTCCGTTTTCGCCAATTTTATATATCGCAATACAAATCGTTTGCTAGAGTCATTTATCAAAGTAAAAAAATTAGTAGCACCGTCATATTTAGACAATGCAGATCTTAAATCATCTGGAACAATTAATTGATCAACATCGTTCATAAAATCCCATAAACCTTGCTGTTTTGACCATTCAATAGAGCGCAAACCTGAATCCTGCATCTTTCCTGCTTCGATCAATCGAGTGGCTCTGTCCTTATATGTCTGTGCCCAATGATCTACTTTCCTTGGCGAAATCAATTGCATCGTTCTATCTTCATCTAGTTTCCTTCTGATACCATCTATCCACCCAAAACAAAGTAACTCGTCCAAAACTTCAGAAGTTGATACGTATTTATTAGGTACACTTTTTTTAAAGGTTACTAGCCAAACGCTTTCGGCCTGATGGTGATGATTTGCTAACCATGATCTGAGTTCCTGACTAGAAGAGATTTCTATCTTATTAAAATTATCTGTTTGTACCATAATGTGTGATTAATATATCAGTAAAAACACTCTGTTAAAAAATTACTAAACTAACAATTATAAATCAAAAAGTTGAACAGTTAACATATTTACCGCAAGTTTCGGTGATAATTATAAATTCTATTAATATATATTTCAATTTGACTTAGTCCTGATATAAATCAGTTTTCCACATCAGCCGTTTCAGCAAATCAACTTCTAAACTAACCATTCCAAAGTAACAGTTGTCCCCTCACCTACTTTACTATCCATATCAATCTTAAGTCCCATTTGATCACATGCTCTTTGTACTATAGAAAGACCTAATCCAGTGCCTTTTATTTCCTTTTGCTTCAAAGAGTGGGCGCGATAGAAAGGATTAAATATTTTTTGGATTTCTTCAGCAGCTATACCGTAACCTTCATCTTGGATTTTACAGTAGATCTTTCCATTTTGAGTGCCTGTGGTTATATAAATATTTTTGTTATTTTCGCTATATTTAATAGCATTGGACAGTAAATTTTCGATGACCATAGCCAATAATTTCGTATTGGTAGAGATCGATATTGCTTCAGTGGTTTGATGGTGTAAGTGAATGGATTTTGAGTACATATCTTTTTGAAACCTGTCGGTAATCTTCACAATAAAATCATCCAAATCTATGGTTTTCAGAACCAAGAAGTTGTCGTGTTCTATTCTTGCTAAAATCAATAATTGCTCTGTGATATCGTTGAGTCGATCTATTTCCTTAATACTGTCGTTTATTTTTTCGTTGTATTCTTCCGTAGATCTAGGTTTTCGGATGAGTACTTCTAGCGTACCTTTCAGTACAGACAAAGGTGTCTTTAATTCATGCGCTGCGTCCGATGTAAATTGTTTTTCACGATCTATGCTTTTATGGATTCTTCCCAGTAGTGCATTGATTGCAGTTGCTAAGTCAAATAATTCGTCCTTTTGTACTGGCAATGGTATTCGAGCATCGAGATTTTGGGAGGTAATGGTATTGGATATACTAATGATTTGTATTATAGGTCTAATACTTCGATCTGCAAGAAATCTAGTGATCAAAAACAAAATGATCAACACCACCGGAAAGGATAGTGCAAAATGTTTTCGTAAAGAAGCTATCAATTGCTCCGCATTTTCAGATGATACTGCAGTTATAATGTAGCCGTATGACTTACCTTCTAATGTGACAACTACTTGTGTCTGCCTGATACGGCGATCGTTTAAGGTAAAATATCCCTGAATAATACCTTTGTGATTGCTATCAAAATCTAAAGTAGCCTCTTTGAGATTTGGTGTCTTGTCCATTACCTTCCCACTCATATCTACCAACTGAACAAATACGGGATTGGCATCTGCTTCCCTGTGTTCTCTCTCCATCATCTCCGCTTTATTGGCGAACATGATCGTGCCGTCATCTACCTTGAGCTCAGTCGTATGTTTTATTGCCTCGTACATCAAGAGTTTGTCAAGGTCACCAAGGACTTTGCCCTTGACCATAAAAAACACACTGATCAACAACAAACCTACCAAAGTACCTGTCGCCAAGAGAAACATTAGTGAAATTTTATTTTTGAATGAAAGGCTCAATATTTTGATGGTTTAGAAGTTTAAAGTTTAATTGTATCACGTATAAGGTATAAGGTCCAAGTCTTTTATTGTTTGCAAAAAACCTTACTTTTATCCTAAAACCTATTGGGAATCAAGGTTCACTAATTACATATTCTTGCATTTATCATTTCCTACTTTTCTTTTACCAAATAACCTATGCCTCGTATCGTTTGCAAAAAACCAGTTTCTTTGTCCAAATATAGCTTTTTGCGAATACTATTGACAAATACGTCGATCACGCCAGTATCGTAATCAAAATGTATATCCCAAACTTGCTCAATGATTTCTTTTCGGGTACATACTTTACCTTTATTTCGGAGCAGAAAAGCAAGTAATTCAAATTCTTTTTGTGTCAGGTGAATTTCCACATCATCTTTGAAAACTTGATGTGCACTCAAATCTAATTTTATATTCTCCAATATCAATACATCATTCTCCACTTTCTGATTTCTGAGCTGGACCTTCATCCTTTCCAGTAATTCGTCAAAACTGAAAGGCTTCTTGATATAATCATTTGCGCCTGCTTGAAGCCCTTCGATCGTCTCTTGAATGGTATCTTTGGCAGTCAAAAAAATAATCGGCGTGCCAATATGATTACTTCTCACTTGCTTGCAAATTTCCAAACCAGAAATACCAGGTAAATTCCAATCCAACAACATGACATGGTATGATCTACCGATTGCCAACTCCAAACCTTTGATGCCGTCATCAGCTACTTCTACCACATAACCTTCCTCTTCAAGGCCTTGTTTCAGAAATTTATATATCCCTGGTTCATCTTCTACTACTAAAACATTCATCATACAAAGCTACTACCTTTTTTTGAATTATTCTACGACAATATCAAAAGCTCCTTTGGTCAATATTTTTGATTCGACAGGAATATTAGCCGCTTCCACTACTTCTGTAAAACCATTTTTCTCCTGACCAATTTTTATTTCCTTTTTGGTAAAATAATAACTTGCGGCATCATTCTTTGTCATGACCAATAGGTAATATTTATCATCCATTTTTACCAAAGCATCATTATTGATAGCAGGTTTTAAAGTACTATCCGTTATAATTTTGGCTTCTACGTACATACCTGCCAAAATTGTGCTCTCGGTTCTGTCCAAATGTCCATGGATTTCAACTGTTCTTTTTTCACCTTCTATCATTTTACCAATGATAAATACCGTGGCTTGATAGATTTTTGGACCAGTTTCAGGTATTGTAAAGGATATTTTTTGTCCTGTCTTAATGTTCAATACGTCCTTTTCAAAGACATCAAGAACCAAGTGAACTTCGTCCGCATTTACAATCTCCAAAGCAATATCCGATGGCGCTAGAAATCCACCTCTATTCACATTGATGGCTGAAATATAGCCTGTGATAGGGGCATAAACATGAATAGATGCACTAAATTGTCCATTTTCAATATCTTTTACTGACATGTTCATCAGTTTTACTTTTTCCCTCAGGCCATGAAAGTTGGATAACATGACTTGATAATCAGCATTGGCTTTCATGGCATTTTTGCTAGCTACCGCATTTTCTTTTGCTAGAATATCTTGTCGTTCTGCTTCCGTTTTCAGGTAAGATAGTTGCGCCTTTGACTCCATATATTTTTGTTGAATATCAATGGCTTCGGTACTACTTAATGTAAATAAAATTGCTCCCTTTCTTACTTTTTGTCCTATCTTCCACGACATATTTTGGATAAAACCACCTATGTGCGAACTCACCGAAGCTTTTGCATTATTCTCTACTTCTATCTTGCCAGTTGCCGTGATGACTTGGTCAAATTTGTGCTCAGTCATACTGCCAAGTGTCATTTTCAATGATTCAAACTGTGCTGTATTGACCATGATGTCAGAACTCACTTGTTCGGGTAGTAACTCTGCGGATTCTGTAGATGTCGATTTACATGACGAGATCCCAAGTCCTAAGGTAATGATCAGAATATATTTAAGATACATATATAATTATTTTTAATTAATTTAATGAAAATATTAATTTAAGGTCACAAATGCTTTCTCAATCAAGGTCAAATTGTACGCATGGATATCGTCGTAATATTGCCTCACTATCTGATTTGACAATTCGATGGCTTGTAAATATTGTAAAAATCCTGTTTCCCCATTTTGGAATGAGATAAAAGCTGTTTTGACCAAAAGAGCCACATTCTTTTTATTTTCATCCAAATAGAATCGAATCGGAACCATCAATTTTTCCATTTCGATGTTTAAGGCTAGTTGTTTGGATAC
>JBBRJL010000154.1:0-6377 GCA_038219375.1 Chitinophagales bacterium
GAAGCAAGAAGAGCATCGGCATCAATTTTTAAGGGAGATTTCTGTACATTAATGTTCGTTTTAAAGGGTTCAGATGCTACATTTTCAGTAGTCACACTTATATTAGATGAATTGCTTTCAGGAATGATAACTACATTTTCGAATTGCGCTATCGATGGAGTTACTGATGATGGCGAAGATGTATCGCTAACCAAATCAGGCGTTACAGTTTTTGAACCATTGGTTTTGTGAGACGCACTTGATATTTTACTGTGTACAATACCACTTATTTTTGTTTCGACATGTTGTATTTTGGGTTCCATCACTTCGTTATTACTTATCTCTACTTTTTCAGGTGTAATGATAGTATCCATTGGCTTAGAATCTTCGCCTACGTACATCATCAAAAAACTAACCAAACATGCTGCAAATGCTATTATATATTGAATAGTGCGTGTCTGTTTAGGCTTTTCGGTAGTAGTGAGCATGGCGTCTAGTCGATCCCAAGCTTGGTTCGTTGGCTCAATGGTCTTTTGTTCGAAATATTTTTTGACTTTATTATCAAAGGAATGATTATCCATGGTCTGCAATGTTAAATTGATGAACTAATTGTTGTAATAATTTTCTAGCATAAGCCAATTGTGATTTGGAAGTTCCTTCAGAAATGCTAAGTAAATCTGCAATTTCATGATGTTTGTACCCTTCGATGGCAAACAAGTTAAAGATCATCCGGCATCCTTCAGGCAACATATCTATCATGTCTTGAATATCTTGGGTGATCAAAAAACCATCTGTGCTTTCACTTCCTTTGATATTCAAATCTTCCTCAACAAATCGAATTTTCTGATTAGAACGAATAAAAGAAATACATTCATTGACAAAGATTCGTCTCAACCAAGCTTCGAAATGTCCCCGCTTCTCAAACCGATGCAGATTGGTAAAAACCTTCATAAACGATGTTACCATCAAATCTTCTGCACTCTGCAAATCGGAAACATACTGTCTGCAAATACTAAGCATTTTGGGTGCAAACTTATTGTACAATACTTTTTGGGACTGCCGATCCTGTCGAATGGCGCCTTCTAGTAATTGGTATAGATCCTGATGTATGTCAACAACTTTCAAAATGTTGGTTTATTGTTTGTTCACAGATAATGACGTTGGAAGTGTCAAAAAGGTTGTATTGGGTAGTAAAAAAAATAAACCAACCTATCATTTACAGGCTAGTTTAGAAAATTTAAGCATATTTTTTTCATAGAATCATTTATCATAAGCTCACAAAATACCTACTTTTTTCGTCGTATAAACAATTCGTATTTTCCAGTTACAAGGCCTTCAGCACCCACTACGCCTACGATGACTTGATAGGGGTTGGCTAAAGCTAAAATATCTTTAATATGCCTAGTGCTCTGTCAAGATAAAGAACTTAATGAAATGTGGTTCTTTTTCCAAATCTCTGCGTTAAAAATACTCGCCTTAGCTACTGCTATGTCTGTGCTTTTTGCCTTGACCTTTGAAAAAATAACTGCCATTATAATTTAACTAAATATCTAGACAGAGCACTATAAAAAAATATAGCACAATTGACTGATTAATAGTTTTAGCATTTATCTATTTTTACTCACTTCAAGATATAGACTTTCCACCTTCTTCCTCGCCTATGGCGTTCGTCTCAAAAAAGTCAAACAAGATTTGATGGAAGGATAATTTTTGAAGCAGTTTATATTGATTTCCATACTGAGTCTTTCCCAACCATAAATCGCTACCAATTCCTCAATAATATTAGCCAATTTTAAGCCATGAAGTGAATTGTTAGGATGCGGATTTGAGCTATTTATTGTATCTTCCATTTATATATTCTCTTTAAATTTTTTTATAATGGGTTTCAAGGTTTTTCATTTTATAGGATGATGTCAGAAGAACGATACTTTAAATTAGATTATAAAAACAAGTATCCGATCTAATCGGAGGTCAGATACTTGCTAATATTTGAGTTATGAATCCTCCGCCATTAGACGAAGAATGCAATAATATCTATCTTAAGATTTGTACCATCTTTCAAAAAACACTCAAGATATACTAGCCCAAAACGTTGATTTACACGATACTCTATCCTGTCCTATAAGGGATCATCTAAAGCCGCCATTTGAACGACTTTTAAAGTTTTTATTTCATAAAATAGGAAGGGCCAATCGTCTTGACCAGTTTTTTCGGTGATGGTACGTGTCAACTTTTCTACTTTGTTATCAACGATAGAGTACTCAGTGCCCACAGCATCATCATACTTTGCCATGACCCAAGGTTTTCCTTCCGTAAAAAAGTCCATATAACCTTCAGAAGTGAATTTGAGTTGGAAGTTAAACTGTAGTTTTTGATCTGGCGTAATTGTCATGGACGGATAGACTGGATAATATGCCTTAGCTTTTTCATAATAATCTATCAGTTTTGCCTTTGATGCCGCAGAAAGCGTAGAAATATCAAAGACAGCATCGTAAGTAACTATACCACCTTCCCTAGACTTGACTTTGATAATTGAATTATTGATTTGCTCATTCCGGTATTTTATATAAACGCCAGATGTACTATCAACAGTCGTTAATGCAATATTGGTGTCTCCTCATAGACTATTTCCAGAACTTTCGTCCTTGCTACAGCTAAGTAAAAAAAGTAACAAGGTAGCTACAAATATTAATTGAAATCTATTTTTAATTTTAAATGATTTAAGAGTTAATAAATACCCTTACGTTATTACAAAAGTATTTAATTTCATCTAATTTATCCATGAAGATCATCACAATTCGGACTGATCATAAATGATTTTGTAGACATTAAATCATCAACCTCCTTTTGCCCCATGTCAAAACTTGTACCCCTTTAGAATAATGGGTTTTAGTGGGAAGCCCATGTAGCAAAGGCTCAAATCTAAGATATTTCAATTCAAATCGATCCATTTTTACATCATGTAATTCCCAAGGTAAGTGGTGAATCTCAAACTCAAATATAGATTGCTCTATGTCGTGAAACAAAGCATATCTTTCGGTCAACCATAAATCTAAAGTAGTTTTGGAATCAATAGAATTGCCAACCGCATAGGAACATTGGAATTGATCTTTGTAAAAATTATTACTTGAATCAAAACTGTTTTTTTTTCTCTCTATATTTGAATGTCTATAAGGAAGTCCAGATAGCACATTTGCCAATGCACTCGATAACTTATTTCCTGCTTCAATGCTCAAAAAATAAACGCCAGCCTTGTTATTGGAAGAAACGTATGTTCTAACATTGAGTTCATAAAAATTAGAAATTGGAGGAAATGGATGCAGATACTTAGGTCTCACTTTTTCCATGGTAAATGCCACCAAAGAAATCCAAGCCCTACCTTCGTATAAGTCAATATTTAGATCCTTTGGTACAAAAGTTAGTAGATCTTCTAATGCTACTTCGTAATGCAAAAAAATCACATCATTCCATTCTTGATAAAATTGCCAAGCATTCGTCGGTAATGCCCAAGGTCTATGATCTGTTTTTTCTAATATTTTTTTTGTACTCACTTTATAGTATATCTTGACCGAATGTTAGCAAATTATGATCGGGATCAAGCAATGAAAACTCCTTTTGCCCCCAAGGTTTTATAGATAAGTCACCATTAGGATGGATAGGTACTTTTTTGTCCTTTATAGATTCGTAAAGAGTATCAATATCATCGGTTCTGATATAGACTTGTCCATAATTTTCTTTAGGATTCAAGTCTTTAAATTCAAAAAAGTGAATTTGAATATTATCTTTTTCGACCATCAAATATCCATTATAATCTGCAGTACCGAAGTCTAAAAATCCTAGCTGATTGATATAATAATCCTTGGTAATAGATTTATCACGCATAGGAAGTTTTGGGCTAACGGTTGTCAACATATTTTCTATATTTATTAAAGGAAATACAAAGTTGATCAAAAAAACAAATATAAAAGTCAATTTTGAATAGATAAATTTATAATAATGGGTTTATACAAGTAGATTGGTTCTCCATATTTGGGAGGAAAATTAAAAGTACGTTAAGTTTAGAGCTGAAATTACAGTGGAGATTCCGAGTAGAAATGACACTTTTAGGTAAGACGCAGAAATGTACGATCAAAATCCAAGTCTAAAATGCACAGAAAAATAATGCATGAGACTTTACAATCAGGCAGTAAAAAATGTGACACATATGGCTCTAAAACTTATAAGTGAAGAAATAGTCATTGATTAGTTAATATTGTCCTTTGAATTTAAATTTGATTTTTCTCAAACACAATATGACAAACTAAATCAAATGATTACAGGATAAAAGGTGACAATGTTTCTGATTTGTGGCAGTTCACCCTCGGAATAGAAATTCTTTAGCATTTTCCAGATTCAAAAAAAAGTAAAATCAGCACCAAAACCACAGCTATTAATGATGCTCGTAGTCAATAAACGTCCAATAACTATTGACCACGAACAATCTAAAATCAATCTACCCTAATGAGCTTCTGCCTATACACTTTGCCTGATAAAGTATCGGTAAGGGCAATGATGTAAAAAATCATTGTGCCTAATCACAACCTAAAAAAACGAAAGCCTTAACTAACACTTCCGTCAATTAAGGCTTTCCCTTTTTTTAAAGCTTATGTTTTATGTCCCTTATCGGAGCAAATTAATATTACCCTGTTTTTTGTACTCTGCAGCATTTATACACAAAGCGCGCAGATAATATGCATATGCATCAGGAGGTAGGGGCTGACCATTGAAAGTACCATCCCACCCTATCGTTTGATCTTTTGACCGGAATACTTCTTGTCCCCAACGATTGTAAATGATGAGTTCCATTTCGTCTATAAAATTACTCCTGACATATAGTATATCATTATTCCCGTCATTATTTGGTGTAAAGCCCGTCGGTATGTACACATCTGTTTCATCACATTGTGCAACCCTAACCGTGACTGTAACTTCATCCGTTGCTGTACAACCATTTTCATCTGTCACTGTGACAGAATACGAAGTTGTTTCTGTTGGGCTTACTTCGATAGACAAACCTGTTTCAGTTGTGCTCCATAAGTAGGTAGCATTTGAGATAGGATCGACAATAAAAATTTCGAGCGTCTCACCTTCGTATATATTAAAGTCTGGCTCAGCATTAATTACCACCGTAATTTGATCACCTACTTCTGCTAGAATTTCTTTTGATTGTTTGCAACCTGATACTTTATTGGTAACCACTACCATAAGGATTTTGTCAGCTGTAAGCAAGACTTCAGGGTTTTGTAAGGTCACATCTGATGTAAAACATTCTGCTGGCGACCACAAATAATCGTATTCGTTTGGATTTTCAATATCTAAGTTAACTTGAGAATTCTGCAATAAACAGAATTGAGACGGACCAGATAACTGAAAATCAAAAGGCTGAGTAATCTTCGGTGTTATTTCAGCAATACTTGCACAACCAGTCTCTGTGTTTGTTATAAATAATGTAATCACCTTGCCTTCTGCTGCAATTATGGTAGGATTGGGCGTATTACCACCTGATATGATGCATTCTACTGGTGACCACAAATAGGTATATAACTCAGGATTATCTATGACGATACCTATATTATATTCCTGATTAACGCATAAGCTATCTCTCCCACCAAGATCCACTATGAAATCGAATCTGAATATTTCAGCACCTACCGTATCTGTGTCCTTACAGCCATAAATATCTTCGGCAGTTACAATATACTGTATATCACTAGTCAATGTAAAAACTAGTGTTGCACCATTTACAATAACATTTCCATTTAGATCTGTCCAAGTATAAGTTACGTCTTCTATATTAGCACCCGCAATAAAAGTCACCGTATCGCCTAAACAAAGTATTTGGTCATTTATGGCATTGATTGCTATTATCGGATTGACGACCACATCCTTAGCTACCGTTTGGAATGGACATATGTTGACCAAATTCGTAAGGGTAACATTATAGGTACCACTTTCAGGATAAGTATAGCACGGAGTAGGCGCAAGCGAAACATCATTTGATGTAGTAGGGTCACCAAAGTTCCATTGCAAAAAACCAGTATAAGATCCGTCAACTGAAAAACAAAATTCATTTTTGCCACATTCAGAAAAATTAAAATTGAAATCAATGATAGGATTGTCTCCAATGATGACAGATATGGAATCTCTTATACTACACCCAAATTGGTTGACTACGGTAAAATAAAATACTAATGTCCCTGTTTCATCAGGACCAATGCCAATAGTAGGACTAGAAGTATTTCCTCCAGTTACAATATGACTATCTTCATCCCAAATGAACTGATTAATGTGAGTCGGTACAAGATTTAATGTCAATAATTTAGTTGTATCGCTTTTACAAACTGTAAAAGGTGAAAAAA
>JBBRJL010000155.1:0-6325 GCA_038219375.1 Chitinophagales bacterium
TGTTGATGTTTAATGTCCAAAAATCTTTGATTATTTTGACATAACACTTTGTTTTTTATGGTTTCTTGATGTTTTGTACTAATATTATTTATGAAATAGTTCAAAGTAAAAGAATAAATATTTTATTTCAGGCAATGAAAAATATAGCGTTTATACGAATGTTTTGTATGTAATTTTGGTATTACTATCATCTATAATAAAAATCTAGAAATAACGCATTGCGAGACATCAACATCGCATACTCGCCATATTCGCCATAAATAATGAACCAAAACCTTAAATCGGTATAAATTATCTGAGTCTTACCCGCATAAGAAATCCATGTGCTGTCATATATAGGTATTTTTCATCAGCATCAAGGGCACAATTTGCGGTAGCCTGACCTGTATTTATCATACCTATGTGTCTACTGTCCTGATTGAATATCAGAATGCCACCAGGACCTGAAGCGTAGATATAGCCGTTTTTGCCAATTTTCATACCGTCAGGCAATCCTTTGAGTTTGCCCACTAGATGGGTTACGTCTGCAAATGTGCTTGTTTCTAGGATGTTTTTTTGATCGTCGAGTGTATATTTCTTCCAAAATGACTTGTCGGGATCTGAATTTGCTATATACATAGTTTTTTCGTCGGCAGAAAATGTGATGCCATTAGGTCGTGTGAGCGTACTATCTACCAGTAGGACTGTACCGTCTGTTTTGAGTCTGTACACCCCATTGAATGTTAGTTCCTTGATAGTATCTTGATCCTGTCCAGGCAGTCCGTAAGGTGGGTCGGTAAAAAACATTTCGCCATCATTTGTGATGTGTACATCGTTGGGACTATTGAATTTTTGTCCTTGGTAAGTTAAGGCTAGGTATTCGAAACTATCTTTTGGTGCGTGTAACGGGGCAATCATCTTAGCCATTGCCCTATTGCCATGTTGACACAAGATAAGGTTCCCTTTGGCGTCAAGCGCTAAGCCATTTGCACCTTCAGTTCCTCCTTTGGGGTTGATGATGGTATATCCTGATGGTTTCATATAGATTTGTTTACCATTTTGTTCGTCCCATGAATATATCGTGTTTTCAGGCACATCTGTGAATATCAGTTTGTTTTCGGATGGTAGCCAAAGTGGTCCTTCAGACCATTTAAATCCTTCTGCCAATATCTCAATAACAGCATTTGAATCGACTACACTTAACATTTCTACATCATAAATTTCTATGTATCCTGCTGATTTTGGAAGTGTCTTTTCCATTTTTGACTTGCAAGAGAAAAATGAGAGGATGGAAATAAGGATCACAATAAATTGTAAGGTCTTCATGAAATTTTAGATTTTAGAGATTTGATAAATAAATGGAGTTTCCAGAAATTAAAAAGTTTGACAGAAGGTTTTTCTGACAGCATATTTGTTTGGATTTTATCTTCCATCTTGGCATATGCCCAATCAAAAGATGACAATAGACCGTAATCCTTTAGCCACCCGTACCAAGTGATGATACGTGTGGTTTTAAGTTTTTTTTCTTGGTAAAGTTTTACGAGATTGTGGATGGAATTTTCTGTTTTCCTAATGAACACGGTATTTATTTCCAGACCATCATGAATCACTGGATTGTCGATGTGGATGATAGGGATATTTTTTTCCTCCAACATAAAAGCATACATCAAGTCTTCATATCCGTACCCTTCGATGTTTTCATCAAATAGATTTTCCTTAAATACTTTTTCAGGTACCAAGAAGTTGTTTGATTGGAAATTTAGGTAAGGGTCTTTACGTCTTTTTTTTGCGGGCAAGGCTTCTCTTTTGCTGCCATATAGCCAATGGAGAAGCTTCTTTTTGTTGGTTGGTTTTCGAACTTGGTAATTTCTACCACCATAAATTACCCCATTAGTGGGCAATGCTTCTATATAGTTTTTGATAAAATCTTTTGATTTGATCGCTGAGTCGCCATCCAAGAAGAGTACATATTCAAAATAAGCAGCTTTGCCTAGCCAATTTCTGATTTTACTTCTACCGAGATTTTCTGGGAGCTCAGTGTAGTTAATATTAATTTTAAAGGCCAATTCTCTGTTTTTTATTTTGTATTTTTCAGCAGACTGATCATCGAAACAGAAGATTTGATAGTTGATTTTCAGCTTATTGCACTGTTTTGCCAATGTATATACCAAGGGTCTGACATCCTGATTGTAAATGGGTATCAATATGGATAACATATGGGTTATAAGCTTTGAATGTGTAAAGTAAAAGTATTATTTATAAAAAAACCGTTATTTATGCATCAAAATTTAATTTTGAGTGTTTTTTAACCATAACTAATCGTAGGTAATGATCCATAATGATATTGAATTGTTAATAAATGACCCCAAATTATCCCCAGAATTACGGGTTATTGCACAAAGTGTCGCAGAAGGAAGGCGTATCACTTTTGATGAAGGTGTTTATCTTTTTGACCATGCTGAATTGGGATACTTAGGTACTTTGGCAAATTTTGTCAGAGAAAAAAAGAATGGAAACGTTACTTATTTCAATCGTAACTTCCATATCGAACCTACCAATATTTGTCTATATACTTGTACGTTTTGTTCCTACTCTCGTCTCATCAAAAAAAGGGAAGAAGGTTGGGAATATACGATGGATGACATCATGGATATCGTCAAAAAATATGATAACCAACCGGTGACAGAAGTCCACATCGTAGGTGGTGTCTTGCCCCAATACGATGTGAAATTTTATAGTGACTTATTCACCAATATAAAACGCCACAGACCTGATTTGCACGTCAAGGCACTGACGCCTGTAGAATATCATTATATCTTCAAGAAGGATAAAATATCCTACGAAGAAGGCATGAAGCTTATGATGGAAGCGGGGCTAGACTCTATGCCCGGTGGTGGTGCAGAAATATTTCATCCTGAGATCAGGGACCAAATAGCTGGTGGAAAATGCAGTGGCGATCAGTGGCTGCGTATCCATGAGGTCTGGCATGAACTTGGCAAAAGATCTAATGCAACGATGCTCTATGGTCATATAGAAGCATATTGGCACCGAGTAGATCATATGGAACAACTCAGACAATTGCAAGATAAGACAGGTGGATTTCAGACCTTCATTCCATTGAAATTTAGGAATGAAAATAATCAATTGTCGCACCTTACTGAGTCTAATACAGTGGAAGATTTGCGAAATTATGCGATTTCACGTATTTATTTGGACAATTTTGACCACATAAAAGCATATTGGCCCATGATAGGTCGTGACATGGCACAGTTATCACTTGCATTCGGGGTAGATGATATAGATGGCACTATCGACGATACAACAAAAATATACTCTATGGCTGGTGCAGAAGAACAGAATCCAGCGTTGAGTACAGAACAGTTGGTCACCATGATCAGGAGGGTAGGGCGGATACCTATCGAGAGAGATACGCTATACAATGTGCTTCAGGATTATAGCGATGCGGTATTTGAAGATGATAATGCTTATAAGGGCTACGTATCTCTGCCGGTATTGAGTTAGTATGGCGATTCAATTAAATAAATTAGACGTTTTTAGATTATTTTTGATATGTTTTTGTACTAAAATGAAATTATTTGCGTCTTAAATGTATTAATGGTCTTAACCTAACAATTTTGTTACTTCTAAAATCAAATTAGCTTGGACAAATATATCGTAATCCTTTTCATCTCCTTAACAGCAACGTTTCTTTCAGCTCAAAAATACAATACCCTAGCAGGCATACGTATAGGCGATGACTTTGGGATAAGTTTTGCGCAGAGAGTAGCAAAGAAAACAACAGTAGAGTTAAATCATCAACCTGGCACTTTTGCAGGACGAGAACTGACTACTATATTTGCAAAACAACACTATCCTTTGCTCACCAAACGGATCAACTTCTTTATGGGAGCAGGAGTGTACACCAGAAATGTCGTAGAACAAACAGCTGAGTATGAAACAGCCGTCCGAAGCAATGGATTGGCTATGACATTTGGTGCTGAAATATCACTAGGTAGGCTCAGTATATCTACAGATTATCAGCCACTTATGACCTTTAATAAAAACAATGCTAACCAAAGATTTTACACCACATCGGGATTGAGTCTCAGGTATATCTTAGTGCCAAGGGCATCGAGTACAAAGAAGTTTTTTAGGAGACTTTTTGGAAAGAAATAGAAATGGAAACTTGCATTTCAAAACCTTAAATAATTAGTTCCAAATCTTAATTCTGTCCTAGCTTCCAGCTAGCTGAATATCCTATCATCATCACTCTATCCTGATCATACGAGTAGACCTAGTCCCAGCTATGCATTTTCAGGTGAGAGTACACTGTCTGAACTGTGATTTATTTGATTTATGTGATCATATGGACGCAACATATTTATATGCTTCTTGGATGATCATTATTCTCTTATATTTTTTAAAATCACATTGATCACAAAAATCAGCTGGAAATCATAGTTCAGATTTATTCTTCACAGACTCCTTCCTCTCTGGGGTCGATAATTGAAAGCTTATGCCAGTAGTCTGAAGTTTTTATTCATTTTCCAGTTCATTTACTTCTAACCAAATTGACGTATGGATCAAATAGTCAATTATTATTGTGAATTTCGGCAGACCCTAAATAGACATTACGTAGATTAATTTGATTTATACTATATTTACCCCCAAATTTATCAATCACATGGTGTTCAGGATATGTATTTTATCGTTGATGCTGATAATTCAGAGCTGTATGGCAAAAAAATCAGACCTTCCAGAAAAGGAAACACTACCTTTCAACCAACCACCAGATTGGGCTCGTGAAGCTATTTGGTATCAGATTTTTGTAGAGAGATTTAGGAATGGAAATCCAGAAAATAATCCTACGGCACAGACATCATATAACGCACTGATTGATACGCTACCAGATGATTGGTCTCTGACGCCGTGGGGACATAATTGGTACAAACAAGAACCTTGGGCTAAAGCAACTGGACTTGATTTTTATAGGACAATACAAATGAGACGTTATGGTGGTGACCTCGATGGCGTCACAGAAAAAATACCATATCTCAAGGAATTGGGTATCACAGCCATTTATTTCAACCCTATCAATGACGCTCCTTCTCTACACAAATATGACGCAAGGCATTATCATCATATTGACATAACTTTTGGAGATGATGTAGCAGCGGATTTGGCCATTATGGAGGGCGAAAACCACAAAGATCCCAGCACGTGGAAAATGACATCTGCGGATAAAAAATTTATTGATCTTGTCAAAAAACTCCATTCAGAAGGCATAAAAGTCGTAATGGATTTCTCATGGAATCACACAGGTAATAATTTCTGGGCATTCAAAGATGTAGAAGAAAATCTCGAAAATTCTCCTTATAAAGATTGGTACAATACCCGATTTGTAAATGACGAAGAAACAGGGGAGTCCAAACTGGAATATGAAGGTTGGTATGGCATAAAAAATCTACCCGAATTGCTCAAGATCGATACAGAAGGAAAAATACCCGGTCATCCTTATGAAGGCAATATTCATCCTGAGGTCAAACAACATATTTTTGACGTATGTAAGCGATGGATGGATCCGAATGGCGATGGACGTTTTGAAGATGGCATAGACGGTATGCGTCTAGATGTAGCAGAGCACGTGCCCGTAGGTTTTTGGAGAGATTTTAGAAAATATGTACGATCTGTTAATCCAGAATTTTACTTGATAGGCGAAAATTGGTGGACTAAGTGGCCGGATGAGCTCATGGATCCTGCACCTTGGGTCAAAGGTGATATCTTTGACGCAGTGATGCATTATCAGTGGTTTAAAGTAGCTAGATCATATTTTGCACAACCGAACGACAAGATAAATCTAAGTCAGTTCAAACAACAGCTAGATTCTATTTTTCTAAAGTATCCTGCCTATACACAACAAGCGATGATGAATCTTGCGGCGTCGCATGACGCTCCACGATTGTTATCTACTTTTTTTAATGTAAATAAGTACAAGTATTATTGCAAACCACAAGAAGACCCACAATACAGAACCAATAAACCTGGTCAAATCACTTATCATCAAGCAAAGTTGTTTTTGTTATATCAGTTTACCTTCGTAGGTGCGCCACACATATGGAATGGCGACGAAATGGGTATGACAGGCGCGGACGATCCTGACAATAGAAAGCCACTGATATGGCCGGATATTGCTTTTGAACCTGAAACACAATCAGATTTTTCAGCGTATACTTATACCGAAGTGCCGAAATTTGACCAAGGAATGTATGACCATTATAAGTCTCTGATCGCATTACGTAAGTCATCTCCTGCATTTACCTATGGAGAATACCAGCTTCTAGACGTC
>JBBRJL010000156.1:0-6309 GCA_038219375.1 Chitinophagales bacterium
ATCAGCGATAAAGACATGTTTCTAGTCAATAAATTCAATCGTCTTTTCCCAGTCAAACTAGACCCTTCGCAGTATAGCGGGAAGATTAATAATTTTGTTTTGGACTCAAAGGGTAGGATTTATATTGCTTCAGATATTCTCGTAAGATACGATCCTTATAAAGAAAAGATAGAAAATTATTCTGAAGATGCAGCTACACTTTCCAAAGCAGCTTTGAGTCTAGGTGCTGACAAAAATGATAATATTTGGATAGGGACAGATGGGGCAGGATTTTACAAATTATTATTTGGTGATGTTGCCAAGGAACAATTAAATGCATTTTGTCTCATAGAAACAAATATATCGTGTACCAATAGCAAAAATGGAATCATAAAAGTGAGTGTCTCAGGTGGAACAAAACCTTACACCTATCAATGGAATAAACGTGAACTAAGCGGTGGTCAGGTATCAGGTCTTGCCTCGGGAGAATACGAAGTAACGGTAACAGACAAAATTCAGAATACGGCTGTCGCAGCAGTAGTACTTTCTGCGCCCGAACCTATTACTTTGGGAGTAATATCCAATAATAGAGTCACTACACCCGAAAAACCTGATGGTTCGATCGTAATAGATGTCAAAGGTGGTGCAGGTGGATTTATGTACAAATGGTCAAATGGCCAAACTACTCAAAATCTTACTAACGTTCCATCGGGTTTGTATAGCCTAAATGTCAAAGACAAAAACGGATGCTCAGTAACTGGAACATTTAATGTCAAAAGAGAAAAATTTATTCCTGATCTTGATATGTCAAAGATTGCATTGGGTCAAAAATTACGTATCAATGACTTGAATTTTGATGCCGATAGTGCTGCGATTACCCAAATAAATTTTGATGTTTTGGAAGAAGTTTATGAATTTTTGAATGCCAATCCGACAGTAGCTGTGGAAATAGGTGGGCATACCAATACCATTCCACCACATGAATATTGTGATCAATTATCCAATGCAAGGGCAAAAAGAGTAGCCGAGTTTCTCTACGATAGAGGCATAGCAAAATCAAGGGTGACCTTCAAAGGTTATGGCAAACGTGAGCCCCTCACAGATAGTACATCACTACAAGGACGACAGAAAAACCAAAGGGTAGAGATCAAAATATTACAGATATAGATGTGGTTTCTTCCACTTTATTATTCACACAACTTTTTATTAATCAATTCAATTATTTCAACATGAAATTATTTTTAGTGTTTTTGATGGCAGTAAGTTTTAATCTAGTTAGCGGTCAGAAAGTGGCGAGCCATCTACTAGAACTTGAGTCTAACACCAAATGGGATGCAGTAGATGCGAAGTGGGCTTCAATTAGAGATGCTTGGGTAGTGAAATGTAATGACAATAATACTGCTAAAGCCAATGCAGATCTACTTCTTTTGTTTGAAGCAAATATCAAGTGGGAAGCAGTAGAAAAAAGTTGGGAGACTACAAGAAAAGCTTGGGTAGCAAATGTCGGAAAAGCGAGGACTAATGCACAACTTGCCAACTTATTGATTGAGCTGGAAATGAATATCAAATGGACATCTGTAGAAGCTGCATGGAAAACCCGCAGACAAACATGGGTTAAGGAGCTTCAATAAGTAAGATGTAAATCCTAAAAATAATAAGATAGAGCCCATTTATAGCAAGAGTGTTGTAAATGGGCTTTTTTGTAATTAATATTGGTATAAGGTCATCAAAAAGCTTATTAGGGTTTTTAACTTCTTTACCTGATTTAAACCAAATTTATATTTTTCCCTTCCACAAACATCCAAGTTTTTAGAATCAATCGTATATATTTTACGTTTGATTACAAGAAGCTGAAAGTAAGGTGTAAATTTGCTCTTCAATTATCTGTTCAACAATCAATTCAATTAGATAAAATATGAGTTATTTTAAACCCGAAGACCTTAAGAAATTCGGAGAAATCACAGATTTACAACCAGAAATGGGACGTAAGTTTTTCGCATGGTACAACGAAGTATTCAAAGAAGGCGCCCTAACAGTCAGGGAGAAAAATCTCATTGCCCTTGCAGTCGCACATGCCGTCCAATGTCCATATTGTATGGATGCCTACACCACTTCTTGTCTGTCTTCAGGTGCCGATGAAGAACAAATGATGGAAGCCGTCCACGTAGCTGCGGCTATAAAAGGTGGCGCAACCTTGGTAAACGCTGTACCTATGATGAATACCATCAAGTCAAAACTTATGTAATTTATTTATGTTCATAATATATCAAGCAATTTTCTGAAATCATATGGGTGTAAAACAAAGATCAAAATCACTAAGTGCCACAGACAATAAGATGTCAAGTACTTTTTATCAGTTAGATGTATTGAATGGTAAGACCTTGGTCGACGATCAGTTTGAACCTTTTATTTCTAAATTGGGTCATAGTATCAAACCTGTAAAAACAGCCATTTTTCAGATCAATATTGGTAAGCTTTGCAATCAGACTTGCGCACATTGTCACGTAGACGCTGGTCCTGATAAAAAAGTTGAAAATATGGACAAAGCAACATTAGAAAGATGTCTCCAGATTCTTAGAGAAAATGATATTCCTACTGTAGATATCACAGGTGGTGCACCTGAGATGAACCCATATTTCAGATGGTTTGTAGAGGAATGTACCAAATTAGGAAAAAAAGTCATGAATCGTTGTAATCTTACGATCATCATGGCCAATCCCAAGTACCACGATTTGCCAGAGTTTTTTGCGGAGCATAAAGTCCACGTCGTATCATCTCTGCCATATTTTACTAAGTCTAGGACCGATGGTCAGCGAGGTGATGGTGTCTTTGAAGATAGTATTGCAGCACTAAAAAAACTCAATGAGGTTGGTTATGGTGTAGAAGGTAGTGGGCTTTTGCTCGACCTAGTTTACAATCCGTCAGGCGCATATTTGCCTGGAGATCAGGCATCTTTACAGTCTGAGTTTAAATCCCAACTGTCTAGACGATATGGTATCACATTCAACAATTTATTCGCTATTACCAATCTTCCAGTAAGTAGGTTTTTGGACTATCTTGTGGAAACAGGCAATTATTCAGAATATATGACATCTCTCATCGAAGCTTTCAATCCATCAACCATAGAAGGCCTCATGTGTCGAAATACGCTCTCCGTCAGCTGGGATGGTTACATCTACGATTGTGACTTTAATCAAATGCTCGACCTCAAAGTAGCATCGTCAACCCAACACATCAATGATTTTAATATGGCTGATCTGATGACTCGAAAAATAGTCGTAAACCAGCACTGTTATGGATGTACAGCAGGTGCAGGTAGTAGCTGTGGTGGAGAGATTGCTTAAGTTTTTTGTGTTAGTTATTAACTATAGGTTACAATAATTGACTTAAGTATGATAACTTTGCAGCTTCACCAAGTTTAATTTTAGGATATTGACCATTAATGCATTAAAACTTACTCAATTCAGAAATTATGAATCGGGTAGTCTCATTTTTCACAACAAATTTAATGCTTTTGTGGGGCTCAATGGTATGGGTAAAACCAATATTCTTGATGCATTATATTACCTATGCTTGGGCAAAAGTTACTTTTCATCAGGAGATAGGATGGTCATCATGCAAGCTAAAGATTTTTTTAGGATAGAAGCTTCGTTTGACATAGATTCTGATAAAGAAATAGTGGTTATAAAATCTCAGTCAGGCAATAGGAAAGATATAGAAGTATCAGGAAAAAAGATAGATAGGATAGGAGATCATGTAGGTCGCTTTCTATGTGTCATGATCGCTCCTGCTGATATCCAACTCATGCTCGAAGGAAGCGAAGAACGACGAAATTTTTTGAATAATACTATTGTACAGACTGATCGCAGCTACCTAGAGGATCTCATATTGTATAGCAATTTACTCAAAAGGAGAAATGCCCTGCTAAAGACATTTGCAGATCAACGACACTTCGACAGTTTGCTACTAGAGTCAGTCACTGCAGGCATGTATGTTCCTGCGCAAAGGATTTTTGAAAAAAGGAAAGTGCAAGTAGCACAAATGCAAGAAATATTTACAGATACTTATGCAGAGATATCTGGTCAGCGAGAATCTTGTAATATCGTCTATGAAAGCCAATTGTACAAAGAAGATTTGGAGTCATTGATCAAAAAAAGTCTTGAAAAGGATAGGATATTAACTAGGACTTCATCTGGTATTCATAAAGATGATTTGTTATTTACCATGAACGGCGAACCCCTAAAAAACTTTGCTTCTCAAGGACAGTTAAAATCATTTGTGTTATCCTTAAAATTGACACAGTACAAATTGTTAGAGTCCAATTCGGGTAGAAAACCTGTGCTGCTACTAGATGATATTTTTGACAAATTGGACCCGACAAGAGTCAAACACTTGTTATCTCTGCTTCTTGATAATAATTTTGGACAAATATTCATTACAGATACCAATGAAGATAGAATAGTAAAAGTTTTGACGGAGATTGACACAGAATTCAGTATCTTTACCGTCCAAAGTGGTAACATTTCTTAATTTATAAAAAAAAATACTAATAATTGGGCAGACACAACGATAAAAGCATAAAAGAAGTTTTGGGTGAGTACATTCAAACCAACAAACGTGTTTCCAAAGGCTATCATACGGCTCAAATAGAAGAAATCTGGAAAGAACAAATGGGACCAATTATTAGCGGATATACGCAAAAAATATATTTCAATGATGGTATTCTAAGGGTGTATCTGACTTCCGCGCCATTAAAAAAAGAATTACTCATGGGGAAAACCAAAATCATTCAAATCATTAATGATGCCGTTAAGGAAGAACTTATTACTCAAGTAGAGATATACTAAGATTTAATTTAACGGTAATTTTAGCACTGATTTGATACATTATGATGTGATCTAATCAGTTTTTAATCTATTTGCACTATCTTTGTGCATTCAAAAGATATGTAAAGATGAGTAAAAAAGGTAGAGTGCTCGTAGCAATGAGTGGCGGTATAGATAGTACTGTTGCAGCCATGATGCTCCACGAAGAAGGGTATGAAGTAGTAGGCATCACCATGAAAACCTGGGATTATGCCAGTGCTGGCGGATCAAAGAAGGAAACAGGTTGCTGTTCTCTGGATTCTATAAATGATGCCAGACAAGTAGCGGTCAATATGGGTTTCCATCATTTTATAGTCGATATTAGAGAAGAATTTGGTGATTATGTCATTGATAATTTTGTGGAAGAATATATTGCTGGTCGCACACCCAATCCTTGTGTCCTATGCAATACACACATCAAATGGAGTGCTCTTCTAAAGCGGGCAGATGCTATGGATTGCGAGTTTATCGCCACAGGTCACTACGCTATTATCAAAGAAGAAAATGGACGAAGATTTATATCCAAAGGTAAAGATGATAGAAAAGATCAGTCCTATGTGTTGTGGGGACTTACGCAATCATGTCTAGAGCGCAGCAGTTTTCCATTAGGTGGATACAGCAAGCCAGAAATCAGACAAATGGCAAAAGATTTTGGGTATGAAGATTTAAGCAAAAAGCCGGAGAGCTATGAGATATGTTTTGTGCCGGATAACGATTACAGAGGCTTTCTAAAACGTAGAGTACCAGGACTGGAAGAAAGGGTAAAAGGTGGCACCTTCATCAACGCAAAAGGAGAATTCCTAGGTAATCATGAAGGATATCCATTTTATACTGTAGGCCAACGCAAAGGCCTAGGTGGTGGTTTTAAGATGCCAATGTTTGTAACCGAAATAATGCCTGACACAAATACCGTAGTCCTAGGTGAAGTAGACGAATTGATTCGAAACGGCATGAGTGTAGGGCAAATAAACCTCATGAAGTATGCTGAAATATATGATGGAATGGAAGCTGTAACCCAAGTCAGGTACAATGACAAAGGCGTAATGGCATCACTACATCCAAATGGTGATAAAGTTGATGTTTCATTTTATGCCAATGTGAGAGGGATCGCACCTGGTCAGTCAGCAGTATTTTATGAGGGAGATGACGTGATAGGAGGCGGAATTATCGGACATAGCATGCTCAAATTTGAAAAGCAATAATGTGGGTAATAAATTCGCTTAGGAATCCGTTAAATGGCTACTTTTAATTGTTAATAAATTAAATTTTATTTTAATATGAAGAATGGTATTTTATTTTTTCTATTTTCATTTTCCGTCTTGTTCACTACATCTTGCGAAAGTGAGACGGAAGCAGTGGATGAATCTACCTTTGGATATGACTTTTTCCCTGTTGTCGTAGGTAAATCTTGGACTTACCGCTCAGACAGTATCGTATTGTTTTCAGGTGGTACAAAAAGAGATAC
>JBBRJL010000157.1:0-6305 GCA_038219375.1 Chitinophagales bacterium
GGTATATTTATGTTTCTGATGTGGTGGGTGTTGACACAGACGGTTTTCAGAACATTCAGTTAATTGATAAAGTATGTTTAGATTCGAAAATATTGCCGCTTTATATTTAATTGCCATAATTCCGATTTTGGTGTTAATCTACTTTTGGTCAGTCAAAAAATTGAACCGAAGGAAAGAAAAGTTTGGGCAAGTAAATTTGGTAGATAAGTTAGTGTCAGGTTCAAATAGTCATCAAAATAGAAGAAGTTTTATCTTGTACATGATAGGTTTTATATTTTTAGTACTGGCTTCGGTCAATCCGCAATGGGGATTTAAGAAAGAAAAAGTCAAGGTAGAAAATAGCGATATTTTTATCGCATTGGATATTTCATCTAGTATGAATGCAACCGACATTAGCCCAACAAGGTTGGAGAAGGCTAAGCGATTTGTAGAGTCACTCATAGCATCACGCAGAGGAGATCAACTTGGTTTGATTTTGTTTGCAGGAAATGCTTATCTACAGATGCCTCTCACATCAGATTATGCGGCAGCTTCCTTATTTGTAAAATCTGCAAATACAGACATGGCAGGCACACAAGGCACTGCTATAGGCGAAGCAGTAGATTTGGCGATGAGAAGTATTAAAAATAGTGAAAAGGCACAGCGAGCACTCATTATTATCACAGATGGCGAAGACCATGATGAAGAAGCATTGAGTAAGGTATCAAGTGCTGTGGCGGATGGATGGAATGTGTTTACCGTTGGTGTGGGTACTGAAGAAGGTGGTTTTGTACCTGTAATAAGTGAAGGTAGAGAAGAGTTCAAAACCGATGAAGAAGGAAATCCTGTGACATCGAGGATAAATGTGGATTTGTTGAAAAAAATAGCTGCTGAAGGCAATGGAGTTTCCTATCTACTTGAGAACAATAATGATATCATCGATGATATGAATGTCCAACTAGAAAAGCTTCAGAAAAGGGCTGTAGAAATAAAATCTTTTTCGGAGTATAGGAGTTTCTATCAATATTTTTTGGCTGTGGCGCTATTTGTTTTTTTATTGGATTTCGTATTAAGGTTAAATATTAAATGGCAGACAAATGGATAAAATATTATTAAAATCACTTGGCTCAAGTATCCTATTCTTTATGACTTTTAGTATAATAGCTCAATCGGCACATAAAAATCTTCGCAATGGTGATATGCTGTACGAATATGGCAAATATCAGGATGCAGAGCTAGAATATAGAAAGGCCGACACCAATAAATCTAGTGTCAAATCTTCCTACAATCTAGGAAATACATTGGTCAATCAAGAACGATATGATGAAGCTATAAAGTCTTACGAAAGTGCTGCAGCAAAAGCGACATCTGATGATCAAAAATCAAAAATTTACCACAATCAAGGGAACGCTTTTTTTAGGAAAGAAAAGTATAAGGAAAGTATAGATGCATTCAAAAAATCACTGAAATATAAACCATCCGACCAAGCCACTAAAGAAAACCTGGCTATGGCTCATACCGAGTGGAAGAAGCAACAGCAACAAAAAGACCAGCAAAAAAACAAAGATAAAAATCAAAATCAGGATAAAAAAGAAGGTCAACAAGACAAAAACAACCAAGATAATAAGGATAAAAACCAAGATCAGAACGAAGATCAAAAAAATGAAAACCAAAATCAGGATCAGCAAAATCAAGATCAACAAGATCAGCAAAAAGGTCAAGATCAAGCAGATAAGGATGGAAAAAAAATGACCAAAGAAGACGCTCAAAAACTACTCGAAGTCATGGATAGTGAAGAGAAAAAAGTCCAGCAAAAAATGCGCCGAATGGATGGCAAAGGCAAGAAGCCAACTAAAGATTGGTAATTTGTTAAAGAAGTTTTAATACTTGGTCTTAAACGATTCTTGACATCAGTTTGTTATTGTTTAGTAAATGAATTCATTTTTTAATTACTCAAAAATCAAGGTAATATGAAAAGATTTAAAGGAGAATTAACAACAAGCTTATTTTTATTCATGGTGACATTTTTGCTTGGACAGCAAGGTAGTCTAAGTGTAAAAGTCAATAAAGATACCATTGCCATTGATGAAGTAGTCGTCGTAGAATTTCGGCTAGACAATCTTACAGGCAATTTTAAAGCACCCGATTTTATGGGGTTTCAAGTTGTATCAGGACCGAATACTTCGTCCAGTTTTAGAATGATAAATGGAGAAGTCTCACAAAATAAATCCTTCAGTTATGTACTCGTGCCAGTAGACAAGGGTAGTATTATGATTGGTGTAGCAAGTGTCGAGAATAATGGTGATGTCATAAGCACTGATGAATTTGAGATTTTTGTCAGTGAACGGTATAGATCTTCTACATCAGGAGCAAAGGATCGTATCTTCATGTATGATAAAGACAGTTCCGCGCCTACTTCAACACCAAAAAAGAAGAGACCTTTAAAAAAAATATAAATAAGACCAATTGGCATTTTAATAGGTAAGTCCTAGTTCTTTTGTTATTTTTGCAGTTCATATTTATAAAAAAGAAGTGAAAATATGATAGTGAAATTTCGAGACACTCCAAGATTATGGTTGCCAAATGTATGTGCAGCTATAGTGTTGCTTTTGTTTTTACCTAATTTCACTAAAGCCCAAAATGTCAAATTTTATATAAATACAGATCGTGATAAAATAGTAGTAGGAGAAACATTTGTCTTGGAGGCAATTCTTGAAAATGGCGATGCACGTGCCATTCAAATGCCTGATTTGGCACCATTTAAAATCGTGCAAGGTCCATCTACGTCCACTTCTATATCTATAGTCAATGGTAAACGTTCGACCACCATGAGTTACCAATATATGTTGCTTGCTGTATCAAATGGAAAATACACACTAGGCCCAGCTACTGTGCGGAGTGGCAACAGAGACTTGAAATCAAATACACTCACCATCGATGTTGTAGATGCGTCAAAAAGTCAATCGATCACAGGACTTGACGATAGTAAACAAACTTTAGTTAGGCTAGAAGTTTCAGAACAAAAAGCTTTTATAGGGCAGCAGATCATCGTGAGTTACGTACTGTATACCAGACAAAATCTTGAATCATACAATTTTCTGAATGAACCCGATTATGAGGGTTTTTATACTGTCCCACTCAATGACTTTCGGGAACAAGCACAACGAAAAACCATCAATGGCAAAGAGTACCATCGTCAAGTATTGCGAAAAGTTATGCTATTCCCACAGAAGATCGGCAAATATAGCTTTGGACCAGTCAATGTTTCGCTCGATATCCCTGTAGACAACGGAAGGCAATCTTTCTTTTTTAGAGATGTAAAAAAGGAACAGACACAAACCAATATTCTAAAGATTAATGTCGAGTCGCTGCCTGATCCCAAACCTGAAAGTTTTTCAGGCGGCGTTGGGACGTTTTCCATGCAGACTTTTATTAGTAAAAATACAGCTACTACAGATGAGTCACTTGTCCTTACCATGACGATAGAAGGAGATGGTGATGCCAAAATTGTGCAAGCACCTCAGCTACCCAAATATGCAGGACTTGACGCTTACGAACCATCAGTGATTAAAGATGAGAGCTATACCAAAGGAGATAAAATCCGTGTAGTCAAGTCATTTGAATACATTCTAGTACCTACCTTAGATACAGTATTCACTTTACTGCCAGCATTTAGCTATTATTCGCCAACTGCCGAGAAATATGAAACCATCACATCGGGACCGCATAATGTCACCATTGTAAAAGGTAGTGGCAAAGCTACTATATCTCAATCAGCATCAGATAATAGTATTTTATCTCCTATGGTTACGGATCTTAAATTAGTAAAATCAGGTAGTTCTTTTTTTGGGTCAACGCTTTATTTTGGTTTGATTGCACTTATCGTTTTAGGAACCATATTTGGTATTTATTTTAAAAAGAAAAAGCTATCGGACCAGGAAGCTGAACAATTATCCGCTCGAAGTTCTATCAATATCGCTATCAAAAATCTTGAAAGGGCTGCAGTTTATAAGTCGCAGAATAATAAATCAGCTTTTTTTGAAGAAATTTCACAAGCAACAACTGGATATATCCAACAGAAATTCAAAATATCAAATATTGACTTAAGTCTAAATACGATAAAATCCCATCTTGCTACAAAAGGTATAAAAGAAGACCTTATAAACGAATATACATCCATACAACAAAGATGTGAGGTAGCACGGTTTGCGGGCCAAAATAGTGACATGAATGGAATTTACGAACAAGCTTCGGCGCTGATTATTAGGCTGGAAGAAAATGAATGAAATCAAACTATGATTGATGTATTATCATTCGGCAGCAGCAATAGTTAAAATAGATATTTTTATTGCTCCAGCTTTAAGGAGTAAAAGGCAGCACGCTTCTAGGGTTGCACCGGTAGTTACTACATCATCTACTACCAGCACATGTTTCCCTATGATGACTTCTGGTGATTTTATTTCAAAAGTAGAGGAGACATTTTTGACTCGATCAGTTCGAGACTTTCCTGTCTGAGATGAAGTCTCTGTATATTTTATCAAAGTTTTTTCATACATCTTGATACCAGATGTTGTACTTACACCCTGACCAAAAACACTACTTTGGTTATAACCTCTTATTAGCTTTTTTTTATCGTGGATAGGAATCGGAATGATGATGTCTGGCCTTCCAAATAAAATGGACGCCAAAAGTTTTTCACCTGCTATCTCTCCAAGAATATTTCCAGTCTCCCTTCTCCCTTTATATTTTAACCCATGTAGCATATTACGTATATTGCCTTGATTTCTAAAAGACAACAGAGCAGCACCATGGACAAGTGGTACCCTACCCTTAAAGTGCTTGGTTACCGTATTGTCTTTGATGATAAAATGATCAGTATATGGCATTTGATGCAAGCAGTTTACACAAAAAGAGCCATTCCTTGTCTTAGGTTGATTGATACAAGCAATGCATAGATCTGGGAAAATTGTATAAAACATGTCACCTAGAAGCTCTTTAATTTTAGTTATCATTCTTATCATAGTGTGTATTTTATAAAAGTAAAAAATGTCTTACAGCTATAAATTTATCTGTAAAGATAAATCGCTTCTTACTATTTCCTAAAAAAATTATACACTATTGGTTGTTTAGGTCGGTCTAATGGAAGTTTTCGCAATGGTTCACAAGGTCTCAGCGTTTGATGGCAATCTGAAGGTAGTTGTTGATATAATTTTGTTCCTTCCGTCTTCCAAGCGATCATTTCGTCACTTACTTGTTTTATAACTTTGGCAGGATTCCCCACAATGATGCTTCGAGAAGGAAAGTTTTCACCAGCTTTAATAAATGTCAAAGCTCCTACAATACACTCATCTCCGATTATAACTTCGTCCATGATAACACTATTCATGCCTACCATGGCATTTACACCTATTTCCGCCCCATGTATGATTGCTCCGTGGCCTATATGAGCTGATCTTCTGAGGACAGTAGACTTACCGGGAAACATGTGAATGGTACAATTCTCTTGAACATTGCATCCATCTTCAATGATGATCTCCCCCCAATCTCCCCTTATTGCTGCGCCTGGTCCAACATAAACATTTTTACCAATGATCACATTACCTGTCACACAAGCTTGTGGATGGATAAACGATGACTCATCTATAACTGGGACATAACCGTTAAATTCATAAATCATGTTATTGGAAATTGCGCTTTTAACTTTTGGACGATATAAAATGCTGCAGGACATACGATCGTATTTGCAAGATTAAGCGCCGTCCTATTTACATATTCTTTTTCATCAGTATGCGGGTATCTCCTACAAGCGTCCGGTCTTACATCATAAATATTACAACTATTATCAGCATTCAGAAATCGACAAGGCACTCCGTTTAGCATCATATCACCATTAATATCTTCTATGACATATTGGCGCAAAAATTGTTTGGGACTTGTATTAAGGTGTTTGGCAATACGAGCAATATCACTCTTGGTAATGATAGCAGGAGTAGTTTTACAGCAGTTAGCACAATCAAGACAATCGATCTTCTGGAATGCATCCCGATGTGCTTCTACTAAAGAAGTTTGAAATTCATCTTTTGGTAAAGTCCAAACGTCTTTTAGAAAACGATTATTCTCTTCCTTTTGCTCCTTTGAGTAATTCTCCCAATTTCCTATTAATGAATCCATAAAAATTAGTGTAAAACTATTTCTCTTGTTTGTGTAAGATTATTTGCCGATGATAAGATAATTTGGTAATCACCTCTTGGCCATGATGCCGTGGTTATCCCTTTTCGATCAGAAGAACACTTGTGGTGGTATTGAGATTTGGACGATAGACTTGT
>JBBRJL010000158.1:0-6289 GCA_038219375.1 Chitinophagales bacterium
TTTTTTTCATAGTAAGAGGGTTGGGTCGGCGGTCTCGTCCCGTTTCAAAGAAAATCAAATATCGTCTTAGATGTTTTGATAATAAGATTAAAAGCCAGTTTTACTGGCTTTTTTTATTTTAGGCAAGTTCATTTTCAACACTTATATTCTGCTCTTTATTAGTCCGTGTACAAGTCGTTATACTAATTCATTTTACTTTCTAACATTGGTGACATATTTCTCTAAGAATATAGTACTGACCAAAACTAAAAAACTAATAGTTAATCCAAATATATCAAAATGTAATATTAACCTTAATCATTGAGTCGTACAATTATGAAAAAAATGCTCTAGTTTGAATAAAAATATATGATTTTTATTTTGTAAAAGATTATTACGATTATTTTTAATACTTTTGTCTTTAATATTTCATCATTTATCGATAATTCTGGAAATCGATGAACTCAAATTTATAAAAAGACATTAGTATATTATGATTCAAAAGTCGGATATGTTTAAGAAGATTAAGTCTTTGTTTGTAGTAGAAGGACCTGCTGGTGAGGTGGTTTCTAATGATGAAGAAGCTTTAGGATCTGAAGCTAAAGCTAATAAAAGTACTCGACCAGAGGTATCAACTTCAATAATTTCAACTAATACTACAATAGGTAAAGGCCAACCTGATCAGAAATTTACTGATTTGTTGTTAAAAGCAATAGAGTCCAATAATATGGAAGGATTCGATTACTTGGAATATAAAAATTCTCTAAAATCGATTGAACAGGTAATTCCTGATGAATCAATGAGGTATAAGTCTGCTTTCGAAATGGCTAAAACCATGGGACTTACCAAAGAGAAACTTATCCAAAGCGCTACACATTATATCAATGTATTGGTGAGTGAAGATAAAAAATTCAGAGATGCCGTTGAAAATCAGAAAACAAAACAAATCCAAGGTCGAACTGATCAAATTCAGGCTTTGGAGAAGTCGATATCAGAAAAACAGCAATTGATAGAAAAAATGACGAAAGAAATAGAAGCGTCAAAAACGCAGTTGGACACTTTCAGAAACGAGATCAACGATGCCGTAGTCAAGATAGACCTTACCAATCAGCAATTTGTAGCATCGTATCAATTAGTGCAAGGTCAGATTCAAGAGGATATTGATAAAATAAAGAGTAATCTTTGACCACAATCTAATTAATGGTAATAAAGTTTTATAATTCAAAAATGAAGTCAAAAATTAGCATATATGGAAGGGAATAAAGCTAAATCCTTTTGGTCAAGGCCAGAAGGTGTGACTGGAGCAGTTTTTTTGGCAGCAATGATTTTGGGTGGAGGTTATTTGGCAGTCACTAGTATAGCAGCATTAGTTGCTTTTGTAAGTTCTACGATGGGGGCTTTTATATCTTTAATGGTTTTAGGTAGCATAGTTTTTTTGGCTCTTGATGGGAAGTCTCGTGCGCTTGTTGGTTATATGTACAAAAGTGTCATGCGGTGGATCACTGGATTATTTGTACAGATCGACCCAATTGGTATTTTGAAATCCTATGTAGAAGATCTCAAGTCTAATCTTACAAAAATGAATCGTCAGATCGCACAATTGAGAGGACAAATGCACAAGCTTCAAGAAATTATACTTAATAATAAAAAGGAGATAGATACCAATCTTAACATGGCTAGTAAAGCAGCAGAGGTAAATAAACAAGCACAAATGCTACTTAAAAGTCGGAAAGCAGGTAGATTGCAGGAATCCAATATGAAGCTGGAAGATTTGTATAGAAAAATGGAAGTATTATACAGAGTATTGGCCAAGATGTACGAAAATTCTGAGATACTGGTGGAAGATGTACAAGATCAAGTTATGGTCAAAGAGCAAGAAAGAAAAGCGATTTTAGCAAGTAATTCAGCGATGAAATCAGCTATGAGCGTGATAAAAGGTGATCCCGATAAAAAAGCTATGTTTGATGCCGCACTAGAGTCTATTGCAGACGATGTAAGTCAAAAAGTGGGAGAGATGGAGCGATTTATGGAAGTATCTCAAGGTTTTATGCAATCTATAGATTTACAAAATGGTATTTTTGAAGAAGAAGGTCTTAAAATGCTTGAGAAGTGGGAAAAAGAAAGTGTGTCTCTGCTTCTTGGTGGAGAAAAGGAAACACTAATATTAAAATCAAATGATGATACAGAATACCTAGACCTTAATATGCCGCTTAAACATCCTGAGAAGGTAGGTAGGGCAAATCAATACGATAATTTATTCGATTAACTTTATAAAATTTATACAAAATGGCAACCAGACTTACAGGTTTTTCAAAACTCGTTATTACATTACTAATCTTGGCAGCGCTATTTTTCGGCGGGAAGTACTTGCTAAATAACACACAATTAGGCCAAGATATTAAAAAACAAGCCGACGAAGCTTCCGCCACTGACGGATCTGCTACAGGCAATAATACTTCAGGGTCAACTTCAGGTACTCGAGATCCGAATACATTAAGGGTACAGCTAGTGACTTGGGGAGGATATGCCCCCGGTCTTTACTTTAATGAAGGTGCAAATGCAAATGAAAACAGTAGGTTTTTCAAAGATTATGGATTTAAAGTCGAATTCAAAGTCGAAAATGACTTATTGAATGCCATGAATGCGTGGATGGCTGGAGAATATGATGTGCTAGTACAAACAGCAGATGCTTTTCCGCTTTATACTGCTCCCGCAGATATAAATACATTCCAGCCCAAAGCTTTTATGCAAGTGGACTGGTCTAGGGGAGGAGATGCCATAATCGGTAAAAGAGGCATCAATACCGTTAATGATTTGAAAGGTAAAAGGATTGCGGTAGCTGTACCTTCACCAGCACAAACGTTATTAATTAGCTCTTTAGAAGCTGCGGGTCTTAAATATTCTGATGTTACTGTAGTTAAAACTGCTGACAATCTAAAAGCAGCAGAACTTTTCAAAAGTGGAGACATAGATGCTGCGGTAGTATGGAGTCCAGACGATATCAAAGCAACGGAAGGTGTACCTGGTTCTAAAATTATTTTAACCACTATCCAACAATCTCATATTATTGCAGATATTATGTTTGCAAGTCAAAAAACAATTGATGAAAAAAAGGATATGATTCATGGTTTTTATGAAGGATGGATGAAAGGTGTAGCCGAAATGAACTCCAGTACCGCAAATCATGCAAAAGCTGGCAAGTACCTAGGCGAACTTAATGGTTTGACACAAGATGATGGCTTGGGTATGATGAGCACCGTATATTGGACAGGACAGGGAGACAATGTTAATTTTTTTGGTCTTAATTCATCTTATAAGGGGCAAAAAGGACAAGACTTATACGAAAAGATGTCTAAAAAGTTTGTTGAAACTGGCGATTCTCCCAATGCTGCACCGGCTTGGAGGTCAGTAATATACACGGGAGCAGTTACAGCTGCGCAAGCTAATTTATCTGGAGCTAGCTTTGATGCTGAAAAATCAAAAGTCTTTACACCTACGACAAAAGCAGAAATCTCCGCACCAGCTATTGCATCCAAACCTGTAAGTATTAGTTTTCCATCAGGAAAATTTGCATTAGATGAAAATTCGAAAACGATCATCGATATCCAGTTTTCAGAAGTTGCTAAGACATTTGCAAATGTAAAGGTAAGAATAGAAGGTAATACAGATAATGTAGGAAGTAAAGCATCAAATAAAGTCCTTTCAGAAAAAAGAGCAAAAGCAGTTGCTGATTACTTAAAAAGTGAATTTGGACTAGATGGGAATAGATTTATAATAGTTGGTAACGGGCCAGAAAAGCCAGTAAAAGGCTGTGAGACAAATAATACGGAAGATTGTAAAGCAAAAAACAGAAGAACTGAATTCCAACTGATCAGTAACTAAATTTTATTGATCTTAACATTTCAGTCGTATAATTTAAAGAAAAACGAAATAGGATGTAAATCTGGTTTCGTTTTTTTTTGATTCACATGGAAGATTTTAGTTGCTAAATTCAATTTCCAACCAATTCCTTTATTGCTTGGTACGGTTGAATTAGTTTTCCTGTCTTTTCAGTGTCTGCAGTCGATTTTCCTGTATTATTTAAAGATGTTATATACTTCTCTTGTCGATAAGTCAGGACGGATGGCTTTCATAACTGCAATCAGTCCTGCAACTTGAGGGGTAGCCATAGAAGTTCCACTCATTGTAGCATAAGTATTTGAAGGCGTGGTGGAAAGAATATTTTCGCCAGGCGCGCAAACACCCATAACAAGATTTTGAACATGATTAGAAAATCCTGATTTCTGATATGTTTTTTGAATAGACGCCACAGAAATCACATTTTCAGCATTAGCAGGACTATATCTTTTTCCATCAAGATTTGCATTTCCAGCAGCTACTACTACAATCGCTCCTTTGCTATTGGCATAGCTTACAGCATCATTATAAGCTTTTTCTCTATCTTGATTAGTAATTCCACCCAAAGACATAGAAATGACATCAGCACCTTGATCAGTAGCTTTTATAATTCCTGCTATGATTTGTTGTTGCGTACCAAAGCCAACATTACCTATCACTTGGATAGCTTTTATGTCTATCCATGTAGGATTGGGAGACATTGATGCTATTCCAATACTATTATTTGTAATTGCTCCTGCTACGCCTGCACAATGCGTACCATGTCCTTGAGAATCTAAAAAGCCAGAGTGATTGCCCGGTAAATCTTCATGGGATGAAGCTATACCAGTGTCTAGTATAAATAATTTTGCTTTTTGGGTAGGTTTCAACTTCTGTGCTGTAAATAGTTGGTAATATTTATCCATTTGGAGAAAAGCAATGTGCCATTGGAGGATGACGGATGGATCATTGGTGATTTGAGCATTTCCTTTGCTTGGTTCGGAAGTTTTTTGTGGGAATTCAAAAACTATTTCTTCATTTGGTTCGATCCATTTTACATGGGTTTCGTTATTTAGTTCTTCTTTGATTTCTGCTATGTCATTTATGTATTTACTCGGAATATCTACCGTATAATAATCGTCAATATTAGTATTTTCAGCATCATTAGGGGAAAACGCAGGCTTAAATGTCAGCCCATATTCTTCTTTTATTTCGTCTAGCTGTGACAACTTATCTCCATCAATTTCAATCAAGAACTCTGCATTAGGATCCATACCCGAAGCTTGATCAACACCAATACCTGTCGAATGTGGGGTTTGTAAAACGAAAGCTGAAAAAAGGAATAAAGCGTAGGCAACTAATTGCGCAAATTGGTACTTCTGCAAACCTAGTAAAAGGAAACAAGATATTGACAAAAATAATAAACTAATGGAGGTTTGGCTGAGAAAAGTGAGTATGCTATCCGCAATAAATAGATTTCGACCGATTAAAAATATTAAACTAAATAAAGCTAAAGGGCCAAGCAATCTAGCAAATTTACTGTTATCCTTCAGGATAATCCAAATACCAAATAAAACTATGGTTATGATAAGCATATGCCTAATGAGTTTTAAAAGTTCAAATATGTATGCAAGTTAAGTAGATTCAAGTCTAATATCATCTTTTTTCGACTGAATTCACTTTGCTCGGCTTGAAATGAAGATATTTTGATCCTTTTTGTTAAATACCAGAAAAATGTGAGTTAATAACTTATCTGGTTACAAGTACGAATAAGTTTATCCAAGTAGGTAAATAAAAACTTTAAATTCATAAAAAAATACTTGTTGAATATTCAGAACTAAAGTATTTAATCTGTGTTTCAATGGGTGAAATCAAAACAGGTTTCTACGTTTTCATAGTTAAAAAATATTCCGTTTATGTACAAGAGTATGCAAGATGTGGTCAAAGATTTGGAAGCAAATAACATGCTTTTAAGGATAAAGCAGGAGGTTGACCCAAATCTTGAAATTGCAGAAATTCACCGACAGGTTTACGATAAAAAAGGTCCTGCTATATTTTTTGAAAAGATAAAAGGTAGTCCATTTCCAGGATTATCCAATCTATATGGTACGATCGAGCGTACAGAATTTTTATTTAGAAAGACTTTGCCAAAAGTCAAAAAAGTAATTGAGTTAAAAGCGGATCCCGCTAGATTATTAAGAAATCCGCTTCGGTATATTGGTGCACCATTTACTGCTTTGACTGCACTTCCCATGAAGTCAGTTTTTGGAGTTCCTGTGATGTATGGTCAGACCACCATAGACCAGTTGCCTATGATCAAGTCTTGGCCAATGGACGGTGGCGCTTTTATTACCTTACCACAAGTTTTCAGCTTGCCGCCTGATAACAAAAATATTATGGTGTCCAATCTTGGAATGTATAGAATTCAGTTATC
>JBBRJL010000159.1:0-6282 GCA_038219375.1 Chitinophagales bacterium
AATATATCTACTACTTTGCCGAGCATTATTTATGGAACTAGCAAGGTGTCAAATCTAGTATTGACAGCTGTTGAAAAAGACGATGAACTCAAAGTTAAACTGGATGCTGCTGAGATCAAAAGTGGTGAAAATCTCAATCTGATTAACACTCGTTTTTACACGGAAGTTGATATTGGAAACATCAATTATCACCTTCGGATAGGCGATAAAGTAGATGTAGATCGCTATATCGTAAAAGGCAACATCCTGCGAGAGCCAAACGATGTGTACAATCTGACTATTGATCAGGATAGTCTGATGCTAAATTATGATACATGGGAGATTAGTAAGGATAATTCTGTGAGATTTGGATCAAATATTCTAGAAGCGAGTGGTTTTGACTTGAGCAAAGATGATCAACACCTTATCATTAGTAACATAGATGATGCTAATAAAAGTCCACTAAATGTACAATTTGACAATTTCAGATTGGGCACTATAACTGGTTTTCTGCAAAAAGACTCTTTGATAGCAGATGGTACCATCAATGGTGATATTTTGATCAAAGACATAGCAACCCAGCCCAATATAAACGCTGATATCGGTATCACAAATTTATCTATCAATAGAGATACGATAGGAAATCTGAAAGCTACTGTCAATAATAACATCCAGAATACCTTTGATGCAAATGTAAGTTTGAAAGGTCGAAACAATGAAGCGATCCTATCAGGTAAATATTACCTTAAACCGAACGATAAAAGTGAAATGGATATCAATATCGATATTCAAAAACTTCAAATGAGCACTATTGAAGGGCTTAGTTTGGGTGCTATCAGAGAAGGAAAAGGGTTTGTTAATGGCAAAGTATTGCTAAAAGGAAAAACGATGACGCCCGATATAGACGGTAGGATAGGCTTTAATGATGCCAGTATGATTATTGCTATGTTGAATAATACATTTAAAGTCGACAACGAACAGATAATTGCGATAGACAATGTAGGATTAAAATTCGACCGTTTTACCGTAAAAGACGCTGCTGATAATATACTTACCATAAATGGATCAGCACTTACTACTAATTATGTCAATTATACCTTCGACTTGAATATTCTAGCTAGAAATTTTCAAGGATTGAATAGTAGTCGTATTGACAATAAGCTTTATTATGGAAAGTTGTTTTTTGATACAAATCTCAGGATTTCAGGAACAGAAATCGCACCTGTAGTTGACGGTACACTTAGGATAAATGAAGATACAGAAATGACCATTGTTTTGCCCAAAGAACAAATAGGCATATTGGATCGTGAAGGTATTGTGGTTTTCGTAGATAAAGATGCACCTGTGAATGATTCACTATTTTTGCAAGCTGTCGATTCACTGAATACTTCATCTATTATTGGAATGGATGTTTCTATTAATATCGAGGTAGATAAAAAAGCCACTTTGATTATGGTCATCGATGAAGCAAATGGAGACTTCATAAAAATAAAAGGTGAAGCACTTTTGAATGGTGGCATTGATAAAAGTGGAAAAATCACCCTTACGGGATCTTATGAACTCGATGAAGGCACCTACGAAATGTCCTTCAATCTGATCAAAAGAAAGTTTGTCATACAGAAAGGAAGCAAAATCACATGGGCAGGAGAACCGACGGATGGAAACATGGATGTAACTGCCATATATATTGCAAATACTAATGCTGCTGACCTAGTCCAAGATCAAGTGGCTGCTGCGGCCACTGACTTACGATATAGACAACGTCTGCCATTTGAGGTACAATTGAATATGGATGGACCGCTACTCAGACCATTATTGACATTTGAAATTAAGCTTAAAAAAGAAAGTTCGGTTCGTGTAGATAGTGAAATATCAAGTCAAGTAGAAATGAGATTAAACCAAATAAATTCAGAACCATCAGAATTGAGCAAACAAGTATATGCACTCTTGATATTAAATCGTTTTGTGGCTGATAATCCGTTTGCTAGTGCCTCAGGTGGTTTTAATGCAGAGTCTATGGCAAGGCAGAGTGTTAGCAAAATATTGTCACAACAACTTAATAATCTAGCTTCCAATCTCGTAAAAGGTGTCGAACTTGATTTTGATGTAGTATCTTCTGAAGACTATACATCAGGTAATCTCGAAAATAGAACAGACCTTAATGTGGGTGTTTCCAAGCGGTTGTTTAGCGAAAGACTCAATGTTTCTCTAGGCACCAATATTGCTCTAGAAGGTGGACAACAGGGTAGCCAGACTACCGATGCAGGTAATAGTACATCACCAAATATCAACATAGAGTATTTGATATCAAAAGATGGTCGATATTTGATAAGAGTCTATAGAAAAAATGAATTTGAAGGCGTGGTGGAAGGTTTTGTCGTCGAGACAGGAATAGGCTTTGTCATGTCTGTAGAATATGACAAATTTAAAGAGATATTCCAAAGAAATAAAGAAAGAAGGGCAAATCGTAATTATAATCAACAACCGAATTCAGATAAAACATCAAAAGAGACTTTGGATACCACGCAGACTTCAACTTCAAGAAATGAAAAATAAGAATGAGATGAAAAGCGGAAAGTGGATACAAATGTTATTTATTACAAGCATTGGACTGCTTATTTCGAGTTGTAGTGTTACAAAAAACGTACCTGTAAATGATGCACTTTTCACAGGTTCTAAAATTGAAATCGTAGAGACCCAACTACCTTCCAAAGACAAAAAAAATGTACTGAATGAATTAAAAACTTTGCCAGTTCCGAAACCCAATAAAAAATTTCTTTGGATGCCTTTTAAATTATGGATGTACAATCTCGGTAGCGAAAAAGGGATAGGGAAGTGGATTAGGAATAAATTTGGAGAAGCACCGGTGCTCCTGAGTCAAGTAAATGAAAATCTGAATAGCCAGATTCTGGATAATTACCTAGAAAATCGTGGTTTCTTTCAGGATCAGGTAGAAAATGAAGTAATAAAAAAAGGTAAGAAGGCATCTATAAAATACGACATTTTCACAGGTCCTGAATACAGGATAGACTCCATTTCATTTCCTACGGATTCTGGAGAATTGGCGGATGCCATAAGAGATACAAAAACTGGGACATTAATAAAACCAGGTACTCCGTTCAATTTGAATGCTATCATTGCAGAACGTGTACGCATAAATTCTGTTTTGAAAGATCGTGGCTATTACTTCTTCAACGATGATTATTTACTTATGGAGTCTGACACAACGGCAGGCCATAACGAAGTAGCCATGTATTTGAATATCAAAAAGATAACCCCAGAAGAAGCCAAGCATCCATACCGAATCAAATCTGTAATCATTTATCCAAATTATGAATTGTCCAATGATAGACAAGAGGTTGACAGTACGTCTGTACTAATGAAAGAAGGTTTTTTGATCATTGATAGCACTCAGGTTTTAAAGCCATTAGTATTTGAATCAGCGATGCAGTTCAGACCAGGAGATTTGTACAGTCGTAAAAATCATAATGCGACACTGAGCCGGTTGATCAGTTTAGGTACATTCAAATTTGTAAAAAATAGATTTGAGACGGTTGTAGACAGCAATAATTTGAGATTGAACACTTTTTATTATTTAACTCCAATGCGCCAAAAATCATTTAGATTTGAGGTGCTAGGAACATCAAAAACTAACAACCTCATCGGTTCGCAAGTGAATGTAGGGTGGAGGCACCGCAATGCATTCAGAGGTGCTGAACAATTCAAAATTAACTTTTTTGCTGGTATAGAACTACAAATCAATGGTAATTTTGCGAATACCAATACCTATCGCATAGGTGGTGAAGCATCTCTTAGCGTACCAAGATTCGTGGTGCCGTTTATCAAAGTAAAAGGTACTGGAGAATTCGTTCCGAGAACAAATATACTCGTAGGATATGAACAGCTGAATAGAAGTACACTTTATACATTGAATAGCTTCAAAGCCCAATACGGATATTCATGGAAAGAATACATACGAAAAGAACATCAATTGAATCCTATTTCTATCACCTATGTAAATCCAATAAATATTACCCAATTATACAGAGACAGTACACTAAGGAATCCTACTTTGGCTCGTATTACGGATAGACAATTTATCATCGGATCGACGTACAACTACAATTACAATCAACTACTAGGAAGCACTAATCAGACAGGCTTATATTTTAATGGATTGCTTGATATTGCGGGCAATATCTTGGGTTTGGTTACAGGTGCAAATTGGAAGACAAATGATACGATAAATTTTCTAGGATCGCCATTTTCTCAATTTGTCAAAACAGAAGTGGACATCAGATACTACAAACAACTATCCAAAAAAACGAATTGGGCGAGTAGAATGATTTTTGGTCTAGGATTACCTTATGGCAATAGTAAACAAATACCCTTTGTAAAACAGTTTTTTGCAGGCGGTAACAATAGTTTACGGGGCTTCAGAAGTCGATCGGTAGGTCCAGGAACTTATCGGTCAGTTAATGCAGGAAATACCCAAGCCCTATTTTTGCCCGACCAGAGTGGTGATATTAAGTTTGAAGTAAATACTGAACTTCGCGTAAAACTGTTTAGCATCCTCGAAGCTGCAATATTCGCTGATGCAGGTAATATTTGGTTGCTCAATGAAGACCCACAAAAACCAGGAGCAAAATTTTCAAGTCGATTTCTAAATGAGTTGGCCATGGATGCAGGATTCGGAATAAGATTGGATTTTACGATTTTACTACTAAGGTTTGACTTTGCCTTTCCGCTGAGGGTGCCATATGCTGGCACGCCACCCGACAAAGGGATGGTGATAAACCTAGCGATTGGCTATCCATTTTAAACTTTTTATACAACCCAAAATAGTCATTAGAACTTTGTTGTGAAAGCCAAAAGACCAATTAAATCAAGGCTTTTGAGAAGAAGTCATAGTAAATGCAATGCTGAAGAACCAAATGTAATGTAAAGGCTTGATTTTGCAGGCATTGTGGTTTGGAATAGATTTTCTAACGACTTTTTTGGGTTAAACTAATGATACTTAGTTAAGTCTAAAAATCTATCAAAAAAGGAGTGTAGCCCTGACATCTTGGTAACTAGACCATCTAGTTCAAATACTAAGGGGTATAGCCATGACATATTTTAGTGCTAGCAGGTATTATGTATTTCTGTCTAGTGTTCAATTAGTAAGATGTTAATAAATAAAATCGAATACACTATATATCACCTTCTTTTGTTTAAGCATTTTTAATGCTCGAGTAAAAAACAAAAAATAATGCAAACAATATCCATTTTATTTTTATATTTGTACCCGATAGTGTGATTCTGTCATTGAAAAACGTATCGCAAACGGTAAATGAATCGCTTTTATTAACAAACTTACGTATATTTACATGTTTAATATGAGCAGGAAATCAAACAGTTATGTTATTGCAGAATATTTATTTGCAGCGCGTATAGTAAGTTATGCGCAATGCTTGCGCCGTTTCAGACATCGAACGCAAAAGACAAATCTCATCAAAATAATTCTTACTATTGTAAAATAAAATTTAGACACAAATGAAAAATATTTTTCTTGCTGATGACGATGCTGATGACCGAATGTTCTTTGAAGATGCTCTAAAGCAATTACCCATCCTAACGCAACTCACACTTTCAAAAGATGGTTTAGAGTTGTTGAGTAATCTTGAAACGGTAATCCCTGATTTAATTTTTCTTGACCTTAATATGCCGCGCAAAAACGGGCTTCAATGTTTGGAGGAAATCAGGAATACGCCCAAGTTAAAGGACATTCCAATTGTTATATTTTCAACCACAGTCAATGATGATGCAGTGAATAAAACATACAAGCTTGGTGCAAATTACTATATCTGCAAACCTCATTCGTTTGAGCTTTTAGTAAAAGCAATTGAAACAGCATTAACTCTTGAAATGTGGCTGAAACCTCGACCACCTAAAGAAAAATTTATTTTAACTATTGCCAGATAAATACAGAAATGATAGAAGATAAATTAGCTTCTGCTATCAAAGAATTAGCTTTTCAAAATGATGAAAAAGAAAATAGGGCAGCAGAATTAATTATTGCTAATAAAGAACTTGTCTTTCAAAACGAAGAAAAGAAAAAAAGAGTTAAAGAAAATAAAGAACTTAAAGTAATCAGTAATGCTGTAAAACAGACTTCACTATATTCAAGAAGTTTGATAGAAGCATCGTTGGATCCGCTTTTTACTATTTCTCTCGAAGGCAAAATTACGGATGTAAATTAAGCATCCTTAAAGGATGGTGTACCAAGATTAAAACTGATTGGAACTGACTTTTCTGATTATT
>JBBRJL010000160.1:0-6257 GCA_038219375.1 Chitinophagales bacterium
GGTAACATCAGCACTTTTGAAAGCATTAAAAAAAGCTGTCTCAGATTGGCCTGACAATCCAATGGAAAAAAAGATGGCTAAAACTAAGAAGATATGTTTCACTTTAATGGTTGTTTTGTTTTAAAAAATAAGATTAAACAATAACTATTAGAAAAAATAAGTATGTTTGCACAGCACAATAACGAAAATGTTTTAGTAATTAGTTTCATTTGAAATGTTAATATTACATAAAAGTCCAGAATATATATATAAAAGATTGATAATTATTGATTTATTTACATGAATAATTTTTAATATCTATAAATTTTTGGGAGATAATCTCCTGCTCGCTAAGCAAAAAAACCTAAGATTCAAAAAAACGTTATACTTTAAAAGCATTAATACCAAAAAATAAAATTTCATAAATGAGTAATCTTGCATTAATCATCCTTGACGGCTGGGGCATAAATCCCAATTCTAAAGTAAGCGCTATTGCAGCTGCAAATACACCGACTTATCACAAGTTATTGACAGACTTTCCAAATGCCACCTTGACTACATTTGGAGAAGATGTCGGTCTTCCTGAAGGTCAGATGGGCAATTCTGAGGTAGGTCATATCAATATCGGTGCTGGACGTGTAGTCTATCAAGAACTTGCAAGGATAAACAAAGCTATTCGAGAAAAAGAATTACTTTTTAATCAGACTTTTGTAGATGCAGTCCAATATGCACAACAACATACAAAGAGAATTCATTTATTAGGTTTAGTCTCTGATGGAGGTGTTCATTCTCATATTGATCACCTCATTGGTCTATGTGAGATATTAAAAAACCATCACGTAGAAGTTTATATCCATGCTATACTTGATGGACGTGATACTGATCCGAAAGCAGGTAAAATGTATCTACAAACCGTGATTGATGCAATTGAAAATTCAAATATAAAAATTGCCACTGTCGTAGGTAGATATTATGCTATGGATAGAGACAAAAGATGGGAGCGGGTAAAAATAGCTTATGATCTTTTGACAGAGGGTAAAGGTCGCATTTCAGAAGACATCATTTGTGATCTCGAAGACAGTTACAACAAAGATATCACGGATGAATTTATGTTACCCTTATACAATGGTCTACTCCTTGGTGATAGTGGATGTATAAAAGAAGATGACGTTGTGATATTCTATAATTTCAGGACTGACAGACCTAGAGAACTGACAGAAGTGCTCACACAAAAAGATTTTCCTGATTTCAATATGAAAAAACTTCCTCTCTATTTTGTAACATTTGCCAATTACGACCAGACTTTTGAAAATATTCATGTAGTTTTTGAAAAGGATAATTTAGAAAATACCCTTGGACAAACTATAAGCGAAGCCGGACTTACGCAGGTAAGAATCGCAGAGACTGAAAAATACCCACACGTCACATTTTTCTTCAATGGAGGTAGAGAAGAAAGATTTGAGGGGGAAGACAGAATTATGGTTCCATCTGCCAAGGTAGCTACTTATGACCTTCAACCTGAGATGAGTGCCGTTGAGATTACAGATCAGTTGATCGACTTTATTCACACCAAAAAACCAAACTTCATCTGTCTTAATTATGCAAATACAGATATGGTAGGTCATACAGGAGTATTTAGTGCCGCAGTCAAAGCAACAGAAACGGTAGATACTTGTTTGGGTAGGCTGCTCACAACATTGTCCGATTACAATTACAAATCGATCATCATAGCAGATCATGGAAATTCAGATTTATTGGTCAATCCTGATGGGAGTCCAAATACAGCACATACTACCAATCCAGTACCCGTTATTTTCGTAGGAAATGATGTGACCAAAGAAAAATATAAGGTTATGGATGGCAAACTTGGCGATCTCGCCCCTACCATCTTGACCATAATGGGTATCTTTCCTCCTATTGATATGACTGGCAATATTATCATTACTGGCGTTCAATAAAAAGTTTTAATTATCATAATATCATTAATATTTTGAGTACAAAATATAAATTAAATAAGCTTTGTTTATCTTTACAAAATTATTTTCTGAATAAATGGACCAAGACAAAAATCATATGAAACTCACACCCGAAGGTATTTCTCTTAAACGATTTTACCATGTTGAAGATGTATCAAATTGTAAACATATTGGTTTTCAAGCTGGAACGCCACCATATTTGAGAGGCCCATACAGTACGATGTATTTGACATCACCTTGGACAATAAGGCAGTATGCTGGATTTTCTACGGCTCAGGAAAGCAATGCTTTTTACAAAAGAAACCTTGCTGCGGGCCAGAAAGGACTTTCGGTAGCCTTTGATTTAGCCACACACCGTGGGTACGATTCTGATCATCCTAGAGTTATGGGCGATGTGGGTATGGCAGGTGTAGCTATAGATTCGGTAGAGGATATGAAAATCTTATTTGACGAGATCCCGTTGGATGAAATGTCTGTGTCTATGACAATGAATGGCGCAGTTATTCCTATCTTAGCATTCTATATTGTTGCCGCTGACGAACAAGGCGTATCCATAGAAAAACTAAGCGGTACCATTCAGAATGATATACTTAAAGAGTTTATGGTGAGGAATACATACATCTATCCTCCTACTCCTTCTGTGAAAATAATTTCTGACATCTTCGGCTATACAGCTGCGCACATGCCGAAATTCAATAGTATTTCTATAAGCGGATACCATATGCATGAAGCAGGCGCGCCTGCAGATATAGAATTGGCTTACACATTAGCTGACGGAGTTGAATACATCAGAGCGGGATTGAAAGCAGGTCTTGATATTGACCAATTTGTGTCTAGGTTTTCGTTTTTCTGGGGTATAGGCATGAATTTTTTTATGGAAACTGCCAAAATGAGAGCTGGTAGATTATTATGGGCGAAACTAGTATCTCAATTTGAACCCAAAAACCCTAAAACCTTAGCTTTGCGCACACACTGCCAGACGTCAGGCTATAGTCTTACAGCTCAAGATCCATATAATAATATTTCTAGAACAGGTATTGAAGCTTTAGCGGCTGTAATGGGAGGTACGCAGTCACTGCACACCAATTCTCTAGACGAAGCTATTGCATTACCGACAGATTATTCAGCCAAAATAGCACGAGACACTCAAAAATATTTGCAATCTGATATTAATGTTATTTCGGCAATAGACCCAATGGGTGGATCTTATTATGTGGAGACACTTACCAGCCAGTTGGTAGAAAAAGCATGGCAACATATACAAGAAGTGGAATCATTGGGAGGCATGACAGCGGCGATAGAAGCAGGTATTCCGAAAATGAAAATAGAAGAGGCCGCAGCTGCAAAACAAGCTAGAATAGATAGTGGCAATGAATATGTGATAGGCGTGAATTTGTACAAACAAGAAAACGAAGCTGAATTGGACATTCTCAAAGTAGACAATTCAAAAGTTCGACTCGAACAAATAGCTAGGCTGCATACAATAAAAGCAGCAAGAGATACGAAAAAAGTTGAAACAACACTGAAAGCACTCACGGAAAGTGCAAAAACAGGGCAAGGCAATCTATTAGAGTTAGCCATTCATGCTGCAAAAGAACGCGCCACATTGGGAGAAATAACGATGGCGATGGAAGAAGTATTCGGAAGATATAAAGCAACAAATAGGACCATCTCAGGAGTATATGCCAAAGAAATAAAAATGGACTCAAAATTCAAAAAGACTTTAGAATTATCTGATCACTTTGCGACATTGGAGGGTAGAAGACCTAGAATAATGGTAGCCAAACTTGGACAGGATGGTCATGACAGAGGTGCAAAAATCATAGCTACTAGTTTTGCTGATCTTGGTTTCGATGTAGACATGGGACCTTTGTTTCAGACACCAGAAGAAGCAGCTACCCAAGCGGCTGAAAACGATGTCCATATTTTAGGAATTTCATCACTTGCCGCAGGTCACAAAACCCTTGTCCCAGAGACAATAGGTGCACTCAAAAAAATAGGCCGAGAAGATATCATGGTCATAGTAGGTGGCGTAGTTCCTGTACAAGATTATCAGTTTCTTTTTGACCAAGGTGTTGCTGCTATTTTTGGACCTGGCACTATCATTGCAGAAGCCGCTGCTGAGATATTAGAAATATTGATAGCTGGAATTCAGGAATGATACTTAATTATGTCATTTAAAATTTTATTGCATCGTTTTCTAAGCAACAACCCTAAATTAACATCGATTGGTAGTTTAATTTTAAACATTTATCGAAGTCTTGATATGAATATTTAAGAAACGATTACCTTTGTATATATCAACCAACAAAAAATGAATGTATTATCACTACGAAATGTAGTCAAAGCTTATCATAGTCATATCGCAGTCAATGATGTGAGTTTTGATGTAAAAGCTGGTACTATTTTCGGACTATTGGGTCCAAATGGGGCAGGCAAAACATCGCTAATCAGGATTATTACTACCATTACTGGTGCTGACAGTGGTCACATCTTATTAAATGGAGAGCCATTAAACCATCTGCATCCTAATGAAATAGGATACATGCCTGAAGAACGAGGTTTGTATAAAAAAATGAAAGTAGGAGAACAGTTACTCTATCTTGCTCAACTCAAAGGTCTGACAGAAAAAGAAGCCAAGGTCAAGTTAAAAACTTGGATGGTTAAGTTTGGTATCATGAATTGGTGGGATAAAAAAATAGGAGACCTTTCGAAAGGAATGAGTCAAAAAATTCAGTTTATCGCTACTGTCATTCACGATCCAAAATTAATTATCCTAGACGAACCATTTTCAGGGCTTGACCCTATCAATGCTAATCTGATCAAAGATGAGATTTATCAGCTAAAAGAAAAAGGAACTAGTATTCTTTTTTCTACCCATAGAATGGAGCAAGTAGAGGAGATATGTGAAGATATCGTCCTAATCAATCAAGGGAAAATCCTACTTTATGGTAATGTTCAAAAGATAAAAAATGACTTTAAGGAACATTTGTTTAGCATAAAATATGAAGGGGAATTACCTGAAGTAACAGAACATTTGGGATTCACCGTTATTGATAAACAACCTAATGACGTTACTATCAAGGTATCGGAAGGCGTCACTTCAAATCAAATTTTAAAAACATTAATTGATACTAATATCTCAATCTTAGGATTTAATGAAATATTACCTTCCCTTAATGAAATTTTCATCCAAAAAGTAGCACAAAGCAATGAATAAAATATGGCTAGTCACTATGCGTGAATACCTCACACGCGTAAAAAATAAAACCTTCATCCTAACCACCTTGCTGACACCACTTGGTTTATTGGTATTTTTTGTAGCAGTGGGTTTTGTGATGTCTACAGGATCAGATACAGTCAAAGTCATCAATGTGACAGACGTTGGAAATCTCCTTGGTAAAAACCTAGAGTCTAGAGACAACTTATCATTTGTGTTTACGGATGAAAATGTAGAAACATTAAAAGGTAAATACAAAGACGGTGGTTTTGATGGTATACTCGAAGTATTACCATTTGAAGATTCATTATCCAAGACCTTCACTGTCAATTATCACTCTGATGATCAGTTAGCTATGGACGAAAGTTATGCTATAGAATCAGCCATTTCTAATAAAGTCAGGGATTTCAAGCTTAAAAAATTGAATCTTGATGAAGCTACACTCAAAAGCATTGATACAGATATTACTATCCAACCTTTTACCATCCTAAAAGATAAAAAAATAAGCTCTATCACCACTATTGTTAGTTCTGCCATAGGAGCTATCGTAGGTTATGCTATGTTTTTTATCATTTTGGTATATGGATCTCAGGTCATGCGTTCTGTCATGGAAGAGAAGATAAATCGTATCGTAGAAGTCTTAATTTCATCGCTCAAACCATTTGAACTGATGATGGGAAAAGTACTCGGTGTAGGATTGGTAGGATTGACACAGATTGGTATTTGGATGATATTGATTCCTCTGATTTTCTTTCTAGCCTCGACGTTTTTGGGTCTGGACGCAACGAATATGGATAGTATCAACACTGGAAATATGCAAACAGACGAGATTATGATGTCATCAAAAGGCAAAATAGCTCAAGTGATGGTAGAAATACAAAGTATGAATTGGTATTTAATTTTACCATTGACATTGTTTTATTTCATAGCAGGATATTTTGCTTATGCAGCACTTTTTGCAGCAGTGGGTTCTGCAGTAGGCGAAGATATTAATGAAGCACAATCACTGACGATTCCTATTATGATGCCGTTGATGTTTGCATTTTATATAGGTATTAGCGCAATGAATGCTCCAGATAGCA
>JBBRJL010000161.1:0-6164 GCA_038219375.1 Chitinophagales bacterium
ATGTAATTACCCTAATTATAGTTGTGTTTTTGCAGCTGACAGTGCGGAATGGGTACGTGCATACTATCGTGCAGTCCAAGATGGAAAAGGTGCATTGCGATATTTGATCAATCGCCACCAAGATTTCAAAATAGACACCAACAACATTTTTGTAGCCGGAGAAAGTGCTGGCGCAATGACTGCATTGGGTGTAGGATTGATGGACAATTTGATAGAGCGACCTCTTCAGACGTATGGCACAACAAATGTGCCACGTCCCCACCCTATCACTGCTAATTGTATCTATAATCAAGACATCAACTTCAATGGTAATTTTATTTCCAGACCTGATTTAGGTGGATTTGAAGGAAATATTGAACCATCGGATATTACAGTCAAGATCAAAGGCATAGGCAATATGTACGGCGCTATGTTTGCCGATTTGTTAAAAAATAGTCTACCTGAAAAACCAAAGCCAGCTATTTATTCCTTTCATCAGCCTTGTGACATCGTAGTACCTATAGATAGTAACTTAGTGTTTTGGGGGCTTACTTGGTGTTTAACAAATGGGTATAATTGTTCTGGGATTATAAATAATAACGTCATGTTATATGGCAGTCGCGTATTCAGCCAATGGAATGCGGAAAATAATTATGGATACGATATTCAAAATGAATTTACAAATGTTACCTTCCCATATAGTTTTATATTTGGTCAAGGAAGTTGTCTAGATCAGGTAAATAATCCATGCCATGCTTATGATAATAAAAGTCGTCGTGAAAACGAATTGGCCGCATTTTTTGCATCAAAGATCACTACAACGTCCATTTGTGAGCCCGCAACAACATCCACATTTGATCCATCATTAGGAGACCAAATAAAGGTATATCCGAATCCCACATACAGTTTATTGTATATCAAGTCGATACATCCCATGGTGATGAGTTCGATCCGTCTATTTGATACTTTTGGGAACGTTCTTTATTCAAAAGTACATATCAATAGTGATGAAAAAACGATAGACACCTCTTTATTACCAAATGGAATTTACATCCTACAAGTAGAACAAAAAAATGGCCTTCGACACCTGGTAAAGGTCATTAAAGAGTGATAACAGTTGGTTGTAAAATGATATTTTCTTCAATAGCCAAGAATACTAAGCGAAGATGTCATATTGTTTTTCTCAATCGTCGATGTTTGTAACTTCGATAGATTCCTACCCGTCTCAAAAATCAGCTCCGTATTTCCATAGCAACTATATATGTACTCTGCAGGTAACCATTCGTTAATACGACCATATTTTTAATAAGAAAAGTACACAACATCCATAAACCTTTTGCTACTCAAACAATTTAAACACTTCAATCACCTTATTGGCAATCAAATTCAGAAGTTAGAATTTACACTAATCGTATATACAAAACAGTATAATAAAATCGACCTTTTTCATTGATTCTTATTCAAAAAATATTTAGGTAACTAAGGCTATATCTATCTTTTTCATTGACAGAATAAAAAATACGTTCCTTTATTTTGACTATTTTTTAAATACTATTGGTATTAGATAGCAGAATCCTCCTCCATTCCCCTTTCTTTCTTATCTTTGCCATCCTAAAATTCAAACCCAATAAAATGGCAGATAATAAAATCATTTTTGCAATGGAAGGTGTCACTAAAACCTTCCCACCTCAAAAAACAGTCTTAAAAAATATATGGCTTTCTTTCTATTATGGCGCCAAAATCGGTGTTCTCGGTCTCAACGGTTCAGGTAAATCGAGTTTACTCAAGATCATAGCAGGACTCGACACCAATCATCAAGGTAAGGTCACCTTTGACAAAGATTATAAAATCGGCTTCCTCGAGCAAGAACCTAATCTGGACGAAACCAAAACAGTTCGACAGATCGTAGAAGAAGGCGTTCAGCACATCGTAGATGTAATCAAAGCATACGAAGATGTCAACAATAAACTCTGCGAACCACTAGAAGACGACGAGATGATGAAAGCCATAGAAGTCCAAGGTGAACTCATGGAAAAAATGGATCATTATGACGCGTGGAATCTCGACCACAAACTAGAGACAGCCATGGAGTCACTCCGTTGTCCTGAGGGAGATACTGCCATTAGCATATGTTCAGGTGGTGAAAAACGTCGGGTCGCATTATGTAGACTATTATTGAGTCAACCAGATATCTTGCTCCTAGACGAACCTACCAATCACCTTGATGCAGAGTCCGTACACTGGCTAGAGCAATATCTCAAAAGCTTCCCCGGTACCGTTATCGCCGTGACACACGATAGATACTTCTTGGACAATGTGGCAGGTTGGATACTAGAGCTAGACAGAGGAGAAGGCATACCTTGGGAAGGCAATTATTCATCATGGCTGGAGCAGAAAGCCAATAGACTTGCCATGGAAGAAAAAACCGAATCTAAACGACGTAAAACCCTAGAGCGCGAACTAGAATGGGTGCGCATGGGTGCCAAAGGTCGCCAAGCAAAAGGTAAGGCTCGTCTAGGTGCGTATGACAAACTTCAAAACGAAGAAGCAAGAGAAAAAGAAGCAAAACTGGAATTATTCATCCCACCGGGTGATCGCCTAGGAGATAAAGTGATCGAGATCAGTGGTGTATCCAAAGCTTTTGGGCAGCGCGTATTGATTGACAATTTCAGTGTATCTATCCCTAAAAATGCCATCGTGGGTATCATAGGGCCGAATGGTGTAGGTAAGTCCACCCTATTCCGTATGATCATAGGTGATGAGAAACCTGATAGTGGGAATATTACGATCGGCGATACCGTACATCTTAGTTATGTGGATCAGTCGCACGCAGATTTGAAACCTGACCTTACGGTAATGGAAGCTGTGGGCAAAGGCCAAGAACTCATCATGGTCGGCAAAACCCAAATAAATGTACGGGCTTATCTGAGTAAGTTCAATATCGCAGGATCGGATCAACAGAAAAAAATAGGCGTGCTTTCTGGTGGCGAACGTAATAGGGTACATCTAGCTATGACCCTCAAAGAAGGTGGAAATGTACTATTACTCGATGAGCCCACCAACGATATTGATGTAAATACGCTGCGTGCTCTAGAAGAAGCCATTGAAAATTTTGCTGGATGTGTGGTTGTAATATCGCACGATAGATGGTTTATCGATAGATTGGCGACGCATATTTTGGCTTTTGAAGATGATTCTCAAGTGGTATTTTTTGAAGGCAACTTCAGTGATTACGAGAAGTCCAAGATAGAGCGATTAGGTAATGTGACACCGAGGAGACCTAGGTTTAAGAGTTTGTTATGATGATAAGGATATCTTGTGATTAGCTATTTTTTTTCTTTATTTCAGGTAATTACATCATAATTTGCCCTTCCATCTTCAGAATATTTTATGTTTTTTTTCTTTTTTAAAATATTAATAGTACAAATAAAAAATAATTCTTTTCTTGCACAAAATTTAATATTATGCACAGACATATTCAAGAGTGGTACAGCCCATCTTTAGACAAAAACATGGAAATAGTAGAATACGGACACCACGGATTCGCCCTATTATTACTTCCGACAGCTGCTGCTGATTATCTTGAATATGAACGTTTTTTGCTCATTGATGCCATTTCAAAATATATCGACCAAGGTAAAGTAAAGGTTTACTCCATCAATTCTATCAATAGCGAAAGCTGGTTGAACAATAAGATAGATGGCCGTCAGAAAGTCGTGCGTCACAAACAATTTAACGATTATGTGTATAATGAAGTAGTACCTTTCATCAAAGGTAGAACGAGTCAAGAAACGCCTATTATTACTTGTGGCGCTTCTTTTGGTGCGCTACATGCAGCCAATTTATTCTTCAAAAATCCTACCGCAATTAACGGATGTATTGCCATGTCAGGTCTATATGATCTTGGTGCATACTCCAAGAGTTATTGGGATGAAGACTGTTATTGGAATAGTCCACTGCATTATCTGAAAGATTTGCAAGATCAATGGCATTTAGACCAAATCAGAAATTCCGAGCATATCCACATACTTGCAGGTTCAGGAGATTACGAAGATCCTGATGGTTCAAGATATATCTCTGGTTTACTCCATCACCGCAATATCAATCATCATCTAGATATCTGGGGATATGATATCAAACACGATTGGCCTACGTGGAGAGCAATGTTGCCATACTTGCTGGAATCGAAGTTTTAGATTTCCTATCTTAACATATTAAACATTACTTGATATCCTTGATGTGTTGTTGATCTCGTATACTCTGCATGAGTTTATACGCTTATGTCTCATTTTAGGTTAAACATATGTCACCTGTATACACTTATACGACTTATTTTGGGTATCCCTTTTAAATGTAAAATATGCGACGTTAACCCAAAGTAAAGTGGCCAAACTACCTTATCAGTTAATACCAGACCAACCAAAAAGACAATAATCAACTAATTTGGCTGAAAAAGGGAATAAAATTATATTTCGAATTTAGCTATCAGACAAAAACACATTAAATAAACTGGCGTTAAAAACTTTTGTTACGAAATAATATTTTAAATTTTGTAAGAATATTAAAATACTGGTTTAAAAAATGGTCTTTAAATTAAAAAATAAATTAAAAAATGCCTACCTAAATATAGGATAATTCAAACCATTATTCAATATTTGCAATCGAACTCGTATAAATATATTAGATAACCAATAAAATAAAACATTTGTCATGAAAAAGATAGGTATCCTATTTGGTAAAGAAGACACATTTCCTCAAGCGTTTATAGATCGGGTCAATTCCAAAAAAGTAAAAGGAATAATGGCAGAAGCGGTGCAAATAGATGTCGTAGAGCAAGCAGATCCAACAGAATATGCAGTTATCATAGATAGGATATCTCAGGATGTGCCGTTTTACCGTGCTTATCTCAAAAATGCCGCGCTGACAGGTACTGCAGTAGTGAATAATCCGTTTTGGTGGAGTGCAGATGAGAAGTTTTTTAACAATTGCCTCTCCAAAAAAGTAAATGTACCTGTACCAAATACGGTATTGTTGCCTTCACATAATAGACCTGACGATACATCTGAGCAATCATTCAGAAATCTCAAATACCCAACAAATTGGGAACGAATATTTGACTATATAAAATTTCCTGCATATATGAAGCCTCACTCAGGCGGAGGTTGGAAAAGTGTATACAAAGTGACAAGTCCAGAAGATCTATGGGAAAAACATGCAGAAACGGATCAGTTAGTTATGTTATTGCAAGAAGAGATCGTTTTTGATCACTACTTCAGGTGTTACTATTTGGCAGGAGACAGGGTCCATATCATGCCTTATGAACCTAGGAATCCACATCATTTGAGATATGTGGTGGACAACCCTACCACAGACAAAAAATTATTGGCAACGGTAGATAAATACACCAAGACATTATGCCACGCGCTAGGGTATGATTTCAATACCGTAGAATTTGCCGTAAGAGATGGAATTCCTATTGCGATAGACTTTTGTAATCCTGCCCCTGATGCGGATATCAACTCTGTAGGCCAAGCTAATTTTGACTGGATAGTAGAGAATGCTGCCCTTATGGCCATCGAAAAAGCCCAAAGTCACAAAGCAAATCAAACAAATTTGACTTGGGGAACGTTTATAAGTGATATATTTGCAGCTCCAAAACAACCAAGAGCTAAAAAAGCCGTCTAAAAAAGCATAGACGACGTAATCATTTAGGATAATAAGATAGTCAACCAATGGAGCAGAAATTAAGAATGGCGGTTCTTGATATGAATGAAGGCAGACCTAATCAAGGGATGCGTTGTATCAGAGATATCACCACTATGTATAGCAGTGCATTTGATATTGAAGAGTTTGATGTAAGAGGCAAACATGAAATACCGGGTTTAGAATATGACGTTTATATCTCCAGTGGAGGTCCAGGCAATCCACTAGAAGGTGATGGTGTCTGGGATAAAGCTTGGTATAACTTAGTAGGTGATTTGTGGCAATTTAATCAAGAAAGCCAGTTTGACAAAAAATATATGTTTTTTATTTGTCACTCTTTTCAGATGGCCTGTCATTATTTTGAATTAGGTACACTTGCCCCAAGGAAGTCCACATCATTTGGTGTCATGCCTGTACATATGACAAAATATGGGGAAGTTGATGCCATCTTTACAAACTTGCCCAATCCATTATACGCCGTT